>JBOFLR010000075.1:0-6720 GCA_051657965.1 Dermatophilaceae bacterium | reverse complement strand
CGGCGTTGAGGCCGTGCCCACCCTCGAGGTGCTGCACCTTCTCGGCGACGACGCCACCCTCGAGACCGGCGTTGATCGCGATCTGCTTGAGCGGGGCCTCGACCGCGACCTTGACGATGTTCGCGCCGGTGGCCTCGTCTCCCTCGAGCTGGAGGTTGGCGAAGGCCTTGGCACCGGCCTGGATGAGGGCCACGCCACCGCCGGCGACGATGCCCTCCTCGACGGCCGCCTTCGCGTTGCGCACGGCGTCCTCGATGCGGTGCTTGCGCTCCTTGAGCTCGACCTCCGTGGCCGCGCCCGCCTTGATGACGGCCACGCCGCCGGCGAGCTTGGCGAGGCGCTCCTGGAGCTTCTCGCGGTCGTAGTCGGAGTCGGACTTCTCGATCTCGGCGCGGATCTGGTTGACCCGACCCTGGATCTGATCCTGCGCACCGGCGCCCTCGACGATGGTCGTCTCGTCCTTGGTGACGACCACCTTGCGGGCCCGGCCGAGCAGGTCGAGCTCGGCGGTGTCGAGCTTGAGGCCGACCTCCTCGGAGATGACCTGACCACCGGTGAGGATGGCGATGTCGCCGAGCATGGCCTTCCGGCGGTCGCCGAAGCCGGGCGCCTTGACCGCGACCGACTTGAACGTGCCGCGGATCTTGTTGACCACCAGGGTCGACAGGGCCTCGCCCTCGACGTCCTCGGAGATGACGAGCAGCGGCTTGCCCGACTGCATCACCTTCTCGAGCAGCGGCAGGAGGTCCTTGATCGAGCCGATCTTGGAGTTGACGATGAGCACGTACGGGTCCTCGAGCACGGTTTCCATGCGCTCGGGGTCGGTGACGAAGTAGTGGCTGATGTAGCCCTTGTCGAAGCGCATGCCCTCGGTGAGCTCGAGCTCGAGGCCGAAGGTGTTGCTCTCCTCGACGGTGATGACGCCTTCCTTGCCGACCTTGTCCATGGCCTCGGCGATCATCTCGCCGATCTGGTTGTCGGCGGCGCTGATCGACGCGGTCGCGGCGATCTGCTCCTTGGTCTCGACGTCCTTGGCACCGGCGAGCAACTCGTCGGAGACGGCCACGACGGCCTTCTCGATGCCGCGCTTGAGCGCCATCGGGTTGGCCCCGGCGGCGACGTTGCGCAGGCCCTCGCGGACCAGCGCCTGGGCGAGCACGGTGGCCGTCGTCGTACCGTCACCGGCCACGTCGTCGGTCTTCTTGGCGACCTCCTTGACGAGCTCGGCGCCGATCTTCTCGTACGGGTCGTCGAGCTCGATCTCCTTGGCGATCGAGACACCGTCGTTGGTGATCGTGGGGGCGCCCCACTTCTTCTCCAGCACGACGTTGCGGCCCTTGGGGCCGAGGGTGACCTTGACGGCGTCGGCGAGGGTGTTCATGCCTCGCTCGAGACCGCGGCGCGCCTCCTCATCGAAAGCGATGATCTTGGCCATTCGGGTGGTTCCTCCCACGCGAATCGAAGTGGAGACCGGGCGGCGCCCGCGACGGACGGGCCGGATGCCGTGGCGATCCTCACCAAGGCGGCCGACCCTCACCGGGTCCGGTCGAGTTGTCACTCTCACGGGGAGAGTGCTAACGCCATTATTGGCACTCTGCCGCGGAGAGTGCAAACGCAGGACGACAACGGCTCACCTACCGGCGCACGCGCGCCGTACGCGGGTACCCCTGACCGGCCGCCGCCAGCTCTCGTCGACTCGCCCACATTGACGCCCCCGGGGGAAGGCGCCTCCTGTTCGAACCTCCGCCCACCCGACGCCACGCGACGAGGACCGCAATCATCGTGCTGCGACTCTCTAAGATCAGGTCGTGACACGCAGCGACGAGGAGCTCCGGCGGATGCTCGCCGACCTGGAGAGCGAGCAGGTCGAGCGCAAGGAGTCGCTGACGTCTTCCACGAAAGACCGTGTCTACCAAGCCGTGTGTGCGTTCGCGAACGACCTGCCCGGGCGTCGGTCCTCCGGTGTGGTGTTCATCGGCGTACGTGATGATGGCCAGCCATCCGGGTTGACCATCACGGACAACCTCCTCTTGGACCTGGCGTCCATGCGAGACCAGGGAAAGCTGCTCCCTCCGCCCACCATGAGCGTCCGTACCCTGTCCGTCGGGGAGCATGCCGTCGCAGTCGTGGAGATCGAGCCGAGCCTGAGCCCGCCGGTGCGCTTCGACGGACGGGTCTGGATCCGGGTAGGCCCACGACGGGCTCTTGCGACGGGCGACGAAGAGCGCAGGCTGGCCGAGCGTCGGCGCAGCCTGGACCTGCCCTTCGACTCAACTCCCCTTCCCGGGGCCGAGTTGAGCGATCTGGACCTCGATCTCTTCACCCGGGCATACCTTCCAGCCGTGCTGCCTGCCGAGATACTGGCCGCGAACGGCCGCACCGACAGTGAGCGGTTGGCGAGTCTCAGCCTCGCAACCACTGACGATGTACCGACCGTGGCCGGCGCCTTGATCCTCGGCCGGGAGCCGTCTCGCCATGTCCCGGGCGCCTACGTCCAGTTCCTCCGGGTCGACGGCAGGGACCTCGCCGAGCCGGTCATCGACGAGAAGCGGCTCGATGCGCCCGTACCCGATCTGCTCCGCGAACTCGATGAGCTGCTCAAGCTCAACATCCGAACGTCGGTCGACATCGGTACCGGGCTACGCGATGCGCGAGCGTCGGACTACCCGCTCGCGGCGCTTCAGCAGGTGTGCCGGAACGCCATCCTGCACCGGACCTACGAGGCGACGTCGGCGCCTGTCCGAATCAGCTGGTACTCCGACCGCGTCGAGGTCGTCTCGCCCGGGGGCCCCTACGGCGTGGTCAACGTGGAGAACTTCGGCCGGCCAGGTGTCACCGACTACCGCAACCGGGTGATCGCCGAGGCGATGGCCGCACTCGGCTACGTGCAACGTTTCGGCGCGGGCCTGGAGATCATGCGTCGTTCCCTGGAGGACAACGGCAACCCGGCCGCCGAGCTCGTCGCCGATCCCAGCTACGTGGCCGTCGTCATCAGGAGGCGACAGTGAACCCGCCGGTCATCGCGTTCTTCAACAACAAGGGCGGAGTCGGAAAGACCTCGCTCGTCTACCACCTCGCGTGGATGGCGGAACGTCTCGGCCTCTCCGTGGTAGCCGCCGACCTGGACCCGCAAGCCAACCTGACGTCCTCGTTCCTGGACGAGGACGACCTCGAGAAGGCATGGACCGGGAAGACCGGCGAGCTCAACCGCGGAAGCACTATCGCGCAGATCCTCGACCCTCTAGTGCGAGGCACTGGCGACATCCTCACTCCCGAATTGATCCGCGTGTCCGAACGGGTGTCCCTCCTCGCCGGAGACCTGGCGCTGTCCGGTTTCGAGGACGAGCTGTCACAGGCCTGGCCGAACTCCTCGGACGGCAAGGAACGCGGGTTCCGGGTGACGACCGCCTTCTGGCGAACCCTCGTGACGGCTGCCGAGAGCCACTCCGCAGACGTCGTGCTCGTCGATGTCGGGCCGAGCCTGGGCGCGCTCAACCGGTCGGCTCTCGTGGCGGCCGACTACGTCGTCATTCCGCTCGCCGCCGACCTGTTCAGTGTGCGCGCCCTGCACAACCTCGGGCCGACGCTCCGGACCTGGCGGGAGGAGTGGCAGGGTCGATTGGTCAAGGCCCCGGCCGATCTCACCGCCCCCGGTCGGATGGAGCCGCTCGGGTATGTCGTGCTACAGCACAGCGTCCGTCTTGACCGGCCGGCCAAAGCCTACGAGCGCTGGCTTCGACGTATCCCCGCCGAGTACCGGTCGAGTGTGTTGCATCTCGACGACCCGGCGCCGGACACGGTGGACCAGGACGACAACCTGCTGGGCCAGGTCCGACACCATCGGAGTCTCATCCCGTTGGCCCAGGACGCCCGCAAGCCGGTTTTCGATCTCAAGCCCGCCGACGGGGCGTTCGGCGGCCATCAAGGCGCGGTCCAGCAGGCTGCAGAAGAGTTTCGCCGCCTTGCGACAGCGGTGTTCGAGGCGGCTGACGTCGCACTTCCGACGCCCGTCTGAGCCCTGTTACCGGAGACCTCAGGGCCGGACGTCAACGGGCGCCCCGTCCCGTCCGGACTTCTTTGACGGACGGACGTCGCTGAATTCAGATGATGGCGGCGCGTACAGCGGTGCAGGGCATGGTCAGCACACCTCGGCAGATCGGATCCTCGCTCGCCAGAACCCGGTCAGGGCTCGACGCCCAGCCGGCGGGCCGAGCGGGCGCGCTGGCGGGTGGAGCGCAGCCGACGCAGGCGCTTGACGAGCATCGGGTCGTGCTCGAGCGCTGCCGGGGTGTCGATCAGCGTGTTGAGCAGCTGGTAGTAGCGGGTGGAACTCATGTCGAAGAGCTCTCGGACCGCGGTCTCCTTGGACCCCGCGTACTTCCACCACTGCCGCTCGAAGGCGAGCACCTCGCGGTCGCGGTCGGAGAGCTCGGGGACGGGGGACTCGCTGCGGATCTGCTCGGGGGCGGCGCTCACGGTGCTGTGTGGACCCTTCGTGTCGTCGTCGTGCACCGGCCAGCCTACCGAGCGAATCACAGCGGTGTCATTCGTGTCGGCGCCTTCGTGCCCGACCGATGCGGCACCATCGTCCGCACTCGACCCACGAGCCACACCCACCTCAACGAACCCGCCGGCGGATGACGACCGGCCGGGTCCGTCATCCGGCCGGGGCCTGGTCGCACTCATCCCGGGCCCATCGTGTCGAGGATGGCGGCGATGTCGGCCTCGGTGGTGTGCGGGTTGACGATCGCGAACCTGGCCAGCGTCTCACCGTCGTGGACGGTGGGCACGACGAAGGCGAACTCGTCGTCGAGCAACCGGTCGGACCACGCGTGGTACGCCGCGGCATCCCACCCGAGCCGGCGGAACACGACGACCGACAGGTCGCGTTCTCGGACCAGCTCGAGATGCGGGCGGCTCGCTACCTCGGCCTCGGCGAAGCGCGCGACCTCGAGGGTGCGCTCGACGGCCGCGGTGTAGGCGTCGGTGCCGTTGGCGACGAGCGAGAACCAGAACGGCAGCCCCCGGGCGCGGCGGGTGAGCCCGACCGCGTAGTCGGTGGGGTTCCAGTCGGGCGCCTCGGTGAGCACGTCGAGGTACCCCGCCCGCTGGGTGTGCGCCGCGCGGGCGAGCCGAGGGTCGCGGTAGATCAGGGCGCAGCAGTCGAACGGAGCGAACAGCCACTTGTGCGGGTCGACGATGAACGAGTCGCAGTGTTCGACACCGGTGTAGAGATGGCGCACCGACGGTGCGGCCAAGCCGGCCCCGCCGTACGCCCCGTCGACGTGGAACCAGATGCCGTACTCGCGGCACACCTCGGCCACCGAGCCGAGGTCGTCGACGATGCCGAAGTTCGTCGTGCCGCAGGTGGCGACGACCGCGAAGAAGGTCTCCGGGCCATGCTCGTCCAGCGTCGCCCGGAGGTTCGCGCCGGTCAGCCGCCAGCGCTCGTCGGCGGACACCGGTACGAGCTCGGCATCCATGACGTCGCACGCCGACGCGATCGAGCTGTGCGCGCCGGCGGTCGCGGCGACCCGCCAGGGCCGCGTCCCGGCCGGAGCCTCGTGACGGGCCGCGGACCGGGCCGCGACCAGCGCCGAGAGGTTGCCCACGGTGCCGCCCGGCACGAAGACCCCGCCTGCCTCGGCCGGCACCCCGACGAGGTCGGCGATCCAGCGCAGCGCCTGGTTCTCGGCGTACACCGCGCCCGACCCCTCGAGCCACGAGCCCGCGTACAGCGACGAGGCACCCACGACCAGGTCGAAGACCACCGAGGCATCGCTCGGCGCGCAGGGGATGAAGGAGAGGAACCGCGGATGGTCGGTGGACAGGCACGCAGGTGCCAGCTCCTCGGCGAACAGCCGCATCGCCGGCACCCCGCCCATCCCCTGCGGCGTGATCGTCTGCCCGACCGCGCCTTCGAGCTGCTCCCGGGTCACCGGGTGGTCGAGCGGCGGGTCGAGCCGGATGCGCTCCTCGGCGTACGCGGTCACCGCCCCGAGCAGCTCGCTGAGCTCCTCGTGGGCGTTGGGCGGGTAGGGCTTGCCGTGCACCCGGGGGAGTCTAGGCAGTGCGCGGTGCCGCCTCGCCGAGAAGGTGCGCCGCCAGGCTCGCGACGGTGTCGTGGACGGCATCCGGCCCGGCGTTCGCCAGCGCGTCGCGTTCGCCGGCACCCCAAGTGACGGCGAGAGCGGCCATCCCGGCCGCGCGCGCGGCGAGCACGTCGACCACCGCATCGCCCACGTAGACACAGTCGGTCGGATCTGCGCCCAGGGCCCGGGCACCGTGGAGCAGCGGCTCGGGGTCGGGCTTGTGGCGCTCGGTGTCCTCGAGCCCGGCCAGGATGTCGACGAGATGGTCGATGCCGACGCCCTCGAGGGCGAGGCGCGCCGTCATCCGCCGCTTGGAGGTGACGACCGCGCAGGTGACGCCGGATGACGTGAGCGCGCCGAGCAGCTCGGGGATGCCGTCGTAGCGCCGGATCAGCCGGGCGGTGTTCGCGAGGTTCCACTCGCGGTAGACGGCGTCGAGGGCATGGCCGTGCGTGGGGCTCGCCTCGAGGAACGCGTCGAGAAGCGGGCGGCCGATCCAGGCGCGGACCCGCGCCTCGTCGACCTCCTCGCCGAGCACCTCGCGGAACGCGTGCTGGTACGAGGCGACGATGAGCGGGATGGTGTCGGCGAGCGTGCCGTCGAGGTCGAACAGCACGACCGGCCAGGG
>JBOFLR010000074.1:0-2226 GCA_051657965.1 Dermatophilaceae bacterium | reverse complement strand
CTGCCGAACTTCCCGGCCGAGATCCGCGCACCGCAGGGCACCCTGCCGGGAGTGAGCAGCTTCCAGCTGCACTTCGCCGACCACGACGTGCTCACCCCCGGCGACGCACCCGATGTGCTCGTCGCGATGAACCCGGCCGCGCTCAAGGCCAACCTCGCCGACCTCCCCCGCGGGGCCACGATCATCGTCAACACCGACGAGTTCACGAAGCGCAACCTCGCCAAGGTCGGCTACACCGCCAGCCCGCTCGACGACGGCACGCTGGAGTCGTACCACGTGCACCCCGTGGCGCTCACCAGCATCACCGTCGAGGCTCTCGCGCCGTTCGACGGGCTGAGCCGCAAGGAGAAGGAACGGGCGAAGAACATGTTCGCCCTCGGCCTGCTGTCGTGGATGTACACCCGCCCTACGACCGGCACCGAGCAGTTCCTCACGAAGAAGTTCGGCGCCCGGCCCGACATCCTCCAGGCCAACCTCACCGCACTCACCGCCGGCTGGAACTACGGCGAGACCACCGAGGACTTCGCCAGCTCGTACGTCGTCGGCCCGGCCCCGACCCCGCCGGGTACCTATCGCAACGTCACCGGCAACACCGCGCTCGCCCTCGGCCTGGTCGCTGCGGCACACCGCGTCGGCCGCCCGCTGGTGCTCGGCTCCTACCCCATCACCCCGGCATCCGACATCCTGCACGCGCTCTCGGCGCTCAAGCGGCACGGCATCACGACCATCCAGGCCGAGGACGAGATCGCCGGGGTGGGTATCGCCCTCGGCGCCAGCTACGGCGGATCGATCGGCGTCACCAGCACCTCGGGCCCGGGCCTGGCGCTGAAGGCCGAGACCATCGGGCTCGCGGTGTCGCTCGAGCTGCCCCTCCTCGTCATCGACGTGCAGCGCGGTGGGCCCTCCACCGGCCTGCCCACGAAGACCGAGCAGGCCGACCTCCTGCAGGCGCTCTACGGCCGCAACGGCGAGTCGCCGGTGGCGGTCATCGCGCCGTGCACCCCCGCCGACTGCTTCGCCGCCGCCATGGATGCCGTGCGCATCGCCACCTCCTACCGCACCCCGGTGCTGCTGCTCTCCGACGGTTACCTCGCCAACGGGTCCGAGCCGTGGGCGGTGCCGTCGGTGGCCGACCTGCCCGACCTCACCGTGCGCTTCGCCGACGCGCCCAACGACACCGACGACGCGGGCGAGCCGGTGTTCCACCCCTACCTGCGCGACCCCGGCACGCTCGCCCGTCCGTGGGCGGTGCCCGGCACGGCCGGCCTCGAGCACCGCATCGGCGGCATCGAGAAGGCCGACATCACGGGCAACATCTCCTACGACCCGGACAACCACGAGCGGATGACGCACCTGCGCCAGGCGAAGATCGACGGCATCGAGGTCCCTGACCTCGACGTCGACGACCCGAGCGGGGCCGCGCGGCTGCTCGTGCTGGGCTGGGGGTCGACCTTCGGGCCGATCGCGGCGGCCACCCGGGTCGTGCGCAATGCCGGACACCCCGTCGCCCGCGCCCACCTGCGCCACCTCAGCCCGTTCCCCGCCAACCTCGGCGAGGTGCTGCGCCGCTACGACCGGGTGCTGCTGCCCGAGATGAACCTCGGCCAGCTCGCGCTGCTGCTGCGCGGCCGCTACCTCGTCGACATCCGCTCGCACACCTCGGTGCGCGGCCTGCCCTTCACCACGGTGGGCCTCGCCGACGTCATCTCCACCACCCTCGAGGAGCTCTCGTGACCGCCGTAGAGCTGGGGATGCCGGTCAGCGGCCTCCAGCACGTCCCGCACCTGCCCGACGACGCGCCCACGCAGGCGAAGCGCGACTTCACCTCCGACCAGGAGGTGCGCTGGTGCCCCGGATGCGGCGACTACGTCATCCTCGCGGCGGTGCAGTCGTTCCTGCCCGAGCTCGGCCTGAAGCGCGAGAACATCGTCTTCGTCTCGGGCATCGGATGCTCCTCGCGCTTCCCCTATTACCTCGACACCTACGGCCTGCACTCCATCCACGGCCGCGCGCCGGCCATCGCCACCGGGCTGGCCACCTCGCGTCCCGACCTGTCGGTGTGGGTGGTCACCGGCGACGGCGACGCCCTCTCGATCGGTGGCAACCACCTCATCCACGCGATCCGCCGCAACGTCAACCTCACCATCCTGCTGTTCAACAACCAGATCTACGGGCTCACCAAGGGCCAATACTCCCCCACGTCGCAAGTCGGCCAGGTGACGAAGT
>JBOFLR010000073.1:0-2111 GCA_051657965.1 Dermatophilaceae bacterium | reverse complement strand
CGGGTGCTGCTGGCCTCCAGGTGCCGTTCGAGGGCGGCGATGAGCCCGGTGAGGGCGGCACGCGGATCGGCGCTCATGGTGGAGACGGTACCGCTCCTGACGCACAATATGGCGATGCCTTTCGGGACCGCGGTGGAGTACGAGTACCTCGTGCTGGTGTTCGGGCGCGAGACGGCCCGAGACGAGATCCGCCGGGCGCTCACCGATCACGCCGAGTACGGCCACTGGGAGCTGGCGAGAACGCGCACCTATATGGGCGGCAGCACGCGAACCTGGTTGCGGCGGCGCATCATCCGGCCGCGGGGGCGGCAACTCAGCAGGTCGCGATGAGGCGGCGCAGCACGCGCGCACCGAACCGCAGCGAATCCACCGGAACCCGCTCGTCGACGCCGTGGAACATCGGGGCGAAGTCGAGGTCGGCGGGCAGCCGCAGCGGGGCGAACCCGTAGCCCCGGATGCCGAGCAGGGACAGCGCCTTGTTGTCCGTGCCACCGGAGAGGCAGTAGGGCAGCACCTCGGCATCCGGGTCCTCGGTGCGCAGCGCCGCCACCATCGCCTCGACCAGGCTCCCCTCGAACGGCGCGTCGAGCGCGATGTCGCGGTGCAGCACCTCGACGTCGACGTGCTCGCCGGCGAGTTCGCGGACGGTCGTCATGAGGTCTTCCTCGTGCCCGGGCAGGAACCGGCAGTCGATGTTCGCCGAGGCGTGCTGCGGGATGACGTTGTGCTTGTAGCCGGCGTCGAGCATCGTGACGTTGGCGGTGTCCTGCAGTGTCGCTCGCACGAACCCGTGCGCGCCGCCCAGGTGTGACAGCAGGTCGTCGAGGTCCTCGTCGGACCAGCCGGTGCCGGTGAGTTCGGCGAGCCCGTCGAGCAGGGTGCGCACCGAGGGGATGTACTCGCGCGGCCACTTGTGCGCGGCGATCCGGGCGAGCGCCTCGGCGAGCCGGACGATCGCGTTCTCGTCGTTGGGTACCGACCCGTGGCCGGCTCGGCCGTGGGCGGTGAGGCGCAACCAGGCGATGCCCTTCTCGGCGGTCTGCAGCAGGTAGGTGCGCCGCTCGTGCCCCTCGGTGTCGGTGACGGTGACGCTGTACCCGCCGACCTCGCTGATCGCCTCGGTCACGCCCTCGAACACCTCGGGGTGCTGCTGGACCATGAACTGTGACCCCTTGACCCCACCGGCCTCCTCGTCGGCGAAGAACGCGACGACCAGGTCTCGCGGTGGCGTGGTGCCGGTGCGGGCCAGGTCGCGCACCACCGCGAGCATCATCGCGTCCATGTCCTTCATGTCGACGGCGCCGCGCCCCCAGACGCACCCGTCACGCTCCTCCCCGGCGAAGGGGTCGACCGACCAGTCGGCGGCGTTGGCGGGCACGACGTCGAGGTGCCCGTGCAGGCACAGCGCCCCTCGCTCGCCGTCGGCGCCGGGCACCCGCACCACCACCGTGGTCCGCCCCGGGTCGGACTCGTAGACCGTCGGCTCCAGGCCGACCTCCCGCAGCGAGTCGGCCACATAGGCGGCCGCCGCGGCCTCCCCCGGGCCGGAGCCGTCACCGTAATTGCTGGTGTCGATGCGGATGAGGTCGCGGCAGATGCCGACGACCTCGTCCTCGGGTCGCACGGTGTCGGTCATGGTGGGCCACTCTAGGTGCCGAGCCGCCACCCGGTGCCGGTCAGGATCCTCGGCGAGACGCGACCCAAGCCGATGTCCATGCGATGTCGGATGCCGATGACGCCCGCAGCCGAGGGTGCCCGGCGCCGGGCGAGCGCCCCGACCGGCTGGCCGGGGTGATGCGTATCCGCGGCTCGGCGCCGGGGCGGGTGCACTTGCCGTCCTGCCTCGGCACGCGGACCGGGCGCCGGCTCGTCGATTTCGGCCCGGATACGCCGAGCGTGTAATGTTCCGGGTCGCGGGACGCCCTCCCCGGGCTGACCACGCACCACTCGTCCGGGTGGCGGAATTGGCAGACGCGCTAGCTTGAGGTGCTAGTGCCCTTTATCGGGCGTGGGGGTTCAAGTCCCCCCTCGGACACACGTTCGCCCCGGTGTTCCTGCGGGTCAGGAGCCCGGGGCGGTGTTTTGTCCATGGCCAGGACGGGTTCGCGATA
>JBOFLR010000072.1:0-14880 GCA_051657965.1 Dermatophilaceae bacterium | reverse complement strand
CGACTTGATGTTCTGGGCGTGGTCGAGGTCGACGAGCCGCTTCATGACGAACGGCTTGAACAGCTCGAGCGCCATCTGCTTGGGCAGGCCGCACTGGTGCAGCTTCAGCTGCGGGCCGACGACGATGACCGAGCGGCCGGAGTAGTCGACGCGCTTGCCGAGGAGGTTCTGGCGGAACCGGCCCTGCTTGCCCTTGAGCATGTCGGACAGCGACTTCAGCGGACGGTTGCCCGGTCCGGTGACGGGGCGGCCACGGCGGCCGTTGTCGAAGAGGCTGTCGACGGCCTCCTGGAGCATCCGCTTCTCGTTGTTGACGATGATCTCGGGCGCGCCGAGGTCGAGCAGCCGCTTGAGCCGGTTGTTGCGGTTGATCACCCGGCGGTACAAATCGTTGAGGTCGGACGTCGCGAACCGGCCGCCGTCGAGCTGCACCATCGGGCGCAGGTCCGGCGGGATGACGGGGATCGCGTCGAGCACCATGCCGGCCGGCTGGTTCGAGGTGGTCTGGAACGCGGACACGACCTTGAGCCGCTTCAGAGCACGCGTCTTGCGCTGCCCCTTGCCGGTAGCGATGATCTCGCGCAGCGACGCGGCCTCCGCCTCGAGGTCGAAGGTCTCGAGCCGCTTCTGGATCGCGGCGGCGCCCATGCCGCCGTCAAAGTACAGACCGAACCGGTCGCGCATCTCGCGGTACAGCACCTCATCGCCCTCGAGGTCCTGGACCTTGAGGTTCTTGAAGCGGTCCCAGACCTGTTCCAGCCGCTCGACCTGCTGGTCGGCGCGGCGGCGGATGGAGTTCATCTCGCGCTCGGCGGAGTCGCGGACCTTGCGCTTGGCGTCGGACTTGGCGCCCTCGGCCTCCAGAGCCGCGATGTCCTGCTCCAGCTTCTTGGCCCGCGCCTCGACATCGGCGTCGCGGCGGTTCTCCAGCTCCTTCTTCTCGACCTGGATCTGCGCCTCGAGCGAAGGCAGGTCGGCGTGCCGCTGCTCCTCGTCGACGTGCGTGATCATGTAGGCGGCGAAATAGATGACCTTCTCGAGGTCCTTCGGGGCGAGGTCGAGCAGGTAACCGAGCCGGCTCGGGACGCCCTTGAAGTACCAGATGTGGGTGACCGGCGCGGCGAGCTCGATGTGGCCCATCCGCTCGCGGCGCACCGCGGCCCGGGTGACCTCGACTCCGCACCGCTCGCAGATGATGCCCTTGAAGCGCACCCGCTTGTACTTGCCGCAGGCGCACTCCCAGTCACGGGTCGGGCCGAAGATCTTCTCGCAGAAGAGCCCGTCCTTCTCCGGCTTCAGGGTGCGGTAGTTGATGGTCTCCGGCTTCTTGACCTCACCGTGGCTCCAGGCACGGATGGACTCGGCCGTGGCGAGTCCGATGCGCAACTCATCGAAGAAATTGACATCAAGCACTTCGTGCTTCCTTACTCTCGCTTCGCGAAAATGTGAGTTCGTAGCTGGCTGGCTGTCAGGCGCGGGCGGGGCTGCGCCCCGACGCCTCTCGGTTCCGGCCGACCAGGCTCGCTGCGCTCGCGGTCGTCCGGCGGTCTCGACGATCCCTGGGGGGATCGCTCGCCCGAGCGGCGTCGAGGGTCGCCACCTAGACCTCTTCGACGCTGCTCGGCTCGCGGCGCGAGAGGTCGATGCCGAGCTCCTCCGCAGCGCGGAAGACGTCCTCCTCGGCCTCGCGCATCTCGATGGTGCTGCCGTCGGTGGAGAGCACCTCGACGTTGAGGCAGAGGCTCTGCATCTCCTTGATGAGCACCTTGAAGGACTCGGGGATGCCGGGCTCGGGGATGTTGTCGCCCTTGACGATGGCCTCGTACACCTTGACCCGGCCGTTGACGTCGTCGGACTTGATGGTGAGCAGCTCCTGCAGGGCGTAGGCAGCGCCGTACGCCTCGAGCGCCCAGACCTCCATCTCCCCGAACCGCTGGCCACCGAACTGGGCCTTACCGCCGAGCGGCTGCTGGGTGATCATCGAGTACGGACCCGTGCTCCGCGCGTGGATCTTGTCGTCGACGAGGTGGTGCAGCTTGAGGATGTACATGTAGCCCACCGACACCGGCTCGGGGAACGGCTCGCCGGAACGGCCGTCGAAGAGCCGGGCCTTGCCGGAGCCGTCGACGAGACGCTGCCCGTCGCGGGTCGGCATGGTGCTCTCGAGCAGCCCGACGATCTCGTCCTCGCGCACACCGTCGAACACCGGCGAGGCGACCCGGGTGCCCGGGGTGGCCGCACGGGCCTCGGCCGGAACCTGGGCGGCCCAGTCGGGACTGCCGGCGACCTCCCAGCCCCGGCTGGCGGCCCAGCCGAGGTGCAGCTCGAGGATCTGCCCGACGTTCATCCGGCCGGGCACGCCGAGCGGGTTGAGCACGACGTCGACGGCGGTGCCGTCCTCGAGGAACGGCATGTCCTCGACCGGCAGGATCTTCGAGATGACGCCCTTGTTGCCGTGCCGTCCGGCCAGCTTGTCGCCGTCGGTGATCTTGCGCTTGTTCGCGACATAGACGCGCACCAGCTGGTTGACACCGGGCGGCAGCTCGTCGCCCTCGTCCTTGTCGAACACCTTGACACCGATCACCGTGCCGGTCTCGCCGTGCGGGACCTTCAGGGAGGTGTCGCGCACCTCGCGCGCCTTCTCGCCGAAGATCGCCCGGAGCAGTCGCTCCTCGGGGGTCAGCTCGGTCTCGCCCTTGGGCGTGACCTTGCCGACCAGCAGGTCGCCGTCGCGCACCTCCGCACCGATCCGGATGATGCCCCGCTCGTCCAGATCGGCGAGGACGTCCTCGCTGACGTTGGGGATGTCGCGGGTGATCTCCTCCGGGCCGAGCTTGGTGTCACGGGCATCGACCTCGTGCTCCTCGATGTGGATCGAGGAGAGGACGTCGTCCTGGACCAGCCGCTGGCTGAGGATGATGGCGTCCTCGTAGTTGTGGCCCTCCCACGGCATGAACGCGACGAGCAGGTTGCGCCCGAGCGCCATCTCGCCACCCTCGGTGGCCGGACCGTCGGCGATCAGCCGACCGGCCTCGACCCGCTGGCCCTCGTCGACGCGGACCACCTGGTTGTAGCTGTTGCCCTGGTTGGACCGGGCGAACTTGCTGATCCGATAGGTGCGACTGGTGCCGTCGTCCTGCGCGATGGTGACCAGGTCGGCCGACACCTCGGTGACCACACCGGCCTTCTCCGCGACGACGACGTCACCGGAGTCGACCGCCGCGCGGTACTCCATGCCGGTGCCCACCAGGGGCGCCTCGGCGCGGACCAGGGGCACCGCCTGACGCTGCATGTTCGAGCCCATGAGGGCGCGGTTGGCGTCGTCGTGCTCGAGGAACGGGATCAACGCGGTTGCTGCCGAGACCATCTGGCGCGGGGAGACGTCGATGTAGTCGACATCGTCGGCCGGGATGTACTCGACCTCGCCACCCTTGATCCGTACGAGCACCCGCTCGTGGGCGAACCGGTCGCCCTTGTCGTTCAGGGTGGCGTTCGCCTGGGCGATGACGTGCTCGTCCTCCTCATCCGCCGAGAGGTAGTGCACCTCGTCGGTGATGCGCCCCTTCTCCACCTTGCGGTAGGGGGTCTCGATGAAGCCGAAGGAGTTGATCCGCCCGTAGGACGCCAGCGAACCGATGAGCCCGATGTTCGGGCCCTCAGGGGTCTCGATGGGGCACATCCGGCCGTAGTGCGACGGGTGGACGTCACGCACCTCCATGCCGGCGCGGTCACGGGAGAGACCACCGGGGCCGAGGGCCGAGAGTCGGCGCTTGTGCGTGAGGCCGGCGAGCGGGTTGTTCTGGTCCATGAACTGGGAGAGCTGGCTGGTGCCGAAGAACTCCTTGATGGACGCCACGACGGGACGGATGTTGATCAGGGTCTGCGGCGTGATGGCCTCGACGTCCTGGGTCGTCATCCGCTCGCGGACGACCCGCTCCATCCGGGACAGGCCCGTGCGGACCTGGTTCTGGATGAGCTCGCCGACGTTGCGCAGGCGGCGGTTGCCGAAGTGGTCGATGTCGTCGGTCTCCGCGCGCAGCTCGACCGCCTCACCGCGGCGGCTGCCGGCGATGGTCTCCTCGCCGGCGTGCAGCGCGACGAGGTACTTGATGGTGGCGACGATGTCGTCGATGGTGAGCGTGGACTGGGTGAGCTCGTTGTCGACGCCGAGCTTCTTGTTGATCTTGTACCGGCCGACCTTCGCCAGGTCGTAGCGCTTGCCGTTGAAGTACAGGTTGTCGAGCAGCGTCTGCGCGGCCTCCTTGGTGGGCGGCTCGCCCGGACGGAGCTTGCGGTAGATGTCGAGCAGCGCGTCGTCCTGGTCGGTGGTGTGGTCCTTCTCCAACGTCATCCGGATCGACTCGTAGTCGCCGAACTCCTCGAGGATGCGGTCGGCGCCCCACCCGAGCGCCTTGAGCAGCACCGTCACCGACTGCTTCCGCTTGCGGTCGACACGCACGCCCACCATGTCGCGCTTGTCGACCTCGAACTCCAGCCACGCTCCGCGGCTCGGGATGACCTTGGCGGTGTAGACGTCCTTGTCGGAGGTCTTGTCCGGCGTGCGCTCGAAGTACACCCCCGGACTGCGCACCAGCTGGGAGACGACGACGCGCTCGGTGCCGTTGATGATGAACGTGCCGCGCTCGGTCATCAGCGGGAAGTCGCCCATGAACACGGTCTGGCTCTTGATCTCGCCGGTGACGTTGTTCATGAACTCGGCCGTCACGAAGAGCGGCGCCGAGTAGGTCTGGTCGCGTTCGCGGCAGTCCTCGATCGAGTACTTCACGTCCTCGAACCGGTGGTCGCGGAAGCTGAGCGACATGGACCCGCCGAAGTCCTCGATCGGGGAGATCTCCTCGAAGATCTCCTCCAGCCCCGAGCGGTCGGGGATGTCGTCGCGACCGTCCGCCCGCGCGGCGGCCACCCGGGACTGCCAGCGTTCGTTGCCGAGCAACCAGTCGAAGCTCTCGGTCTGCAGGGCGAGGAGGTCGGGCACCTCCAGTGGCTCACGGATCTTGGCGAAGGACAGACGGCCCGAGGCCGTCAGTGCGGTGGAAACTGCGGGGGACGCGGTGCGCGAGGCAGCCAAGGAGGGTTCCTTCCACGGGCCTGGTCAGTCGTGCGAGACGGCCACTCCCGACCGGCCGGACCACCGTTGCCGTCGCATCGCACTTCCACCCGGGGAAACCGGGGGCATGACGATAGGACGACTCGACGACGAGCGGGGGAAGGTAGGGGGCAGCGCAACGCGACAGCATACCCGTAGACAGCACGCAAGTCCAACCCGGCAAAACCCCCTCCGGCCGGGCTGATGGCCGTCCCACCGTAGTGGTCGACGGCAGACAGGATGTCGGGCCGTTCCGCCGCAGTCAAGCACTCCGGCGGAACTCGCGTGCGCAGGCCACTCTCGGGCGGCTGTCCGGACCACGACCGCAGCGGGCCGGCCGGGCCGATGACCGCGATGCCGGTCACGGCGAGGCAGCAGCTCGCCGCCTCGAGGAGTCGAGAAGAGCGGTGGCCACCGCACCGAGGTGCGCCGCGGCGTCGCCGGCGGCCGCGCCGAACAGCTCTTCGTCGAGGCGATCGGTCAGCTCGCGCGCACGGGCCAACAGCTCCTGACCGGATGGCGTGACCTCCAAGGCCGCAGACCTCCCCCGCCCGCCGCCGGTGGCCGAGCGCACCGCCTTGAGCTCGACGAGCCGGGCGACGGTCGCATGCATGGTCTGCACCGTGACCCCGGCCCGGCGGGCCAGCTCGGTGAAGGTGATCCCGGGATCGCCGGTGAGGTGACTCAGCGCTCCGAGACCGCGCACGGTGAGCCCGACGTCATCGAGCGCCGCCGCCACCTGCCGTTCGACGAGTCGGCCCATGGTCAGCAGCGCCAGACTCGGGCTCGGCGACGACCTCGGCGGGCCCGGTGCGTCGTTCGGCATCACCTCGATGCTACGGCGGCCGATTCCTCCGGGGCTGGGTGCCGCAGGGCCAGAAGGCCACCGAGGCCTGGGACGACGCACCACCACCGGGCGGCGCGACGCAGGGGGACGAGCAGGCCACAGCCGATGACGACGAGGTAGGTGGCTCCGTGCAGCGGCCCGACCAGCGAGGTGACCGGGTCGGCATGCACCGTGAGGCGGTTGGTGAGGAGTACCACGAGCGTGGCGGTCTCGAGGAGAGCGGCGACGCGCAGCCAGCGTCGGTCGAGCATGCCGTTCACACTCCTGTCGTCGAGCCGGGGCGGACCACCATGAGCACGACGACCACAGCCCAGAGCAGAGCGAACACCCCCGAAGGGATCGAGAGCCGGCCGGCGGCCCGTGCCCAGGTGAGCGCATCGTCATCCGGCGCCCTGGCCCCGCCCTGCGCGCGCGCGTCGTCTGCCGCGACCCGGGCCATGACCCGACGCTGAGCGGGGATGACGACCGCCGCCAGTACCGCGGCAGCGAGCAGCGTGAGCACGATGGAGACGACGAGCCATGGATCGGTGAGCACGCCGAGCTCGCTGGCGAGCGCAAGCCCGAACACCGGGACCGTGACACCGAGTACCGCGTACACCGTGCTGATGCGGTGCAGGTGGACGAGCACCGGGCGAGCTGCGGTTGCGGTGTCGACGGCCAGCGCCAGGCGCGCGTAGCGCGGAAAGAGGCTCACCGCGACGGTCACCGGACCGATGAAGACGATCGCAGCGAGCACGTGGATACTCAGCAGCACCTTGCCCACGGACATCCTCCTGACGAGTCCCACTCGGCTGCTGACGAGTTCCGGTCGATGCGTGACGATTCCGTGCCCACCTGCTGGCTCATCGGACCTGCGATGCCGAATCCCGGTTCGCGCCCCAGCCTCGCCCGTTGACGAATGCGGCCGCCTCGGCGGTGTCGTCGACGACGTGAGCGACGATTCCACGCACTCTCCGGGTCAGCTCTGGGCCTGCCTTGACCGGGGATCCCGTGTCCAGAGGGGGAGCCGGGTCGTACTCCAGGGCGAGCTGAACCGTCTTCGCGACATCGTCATCGAACATCTCGCCGAGGAGCGCGAGGCCGAAGTCCAGCCCGGCGGTGACGCCGCCTCCGGTGATCCGGTTGCGGTCGATGACTACGCGCTCGTCGACCGGGATCGCTCCGAACAGAGGGAGCTGGTGCTGCGAGGCCCAGTGCGTCGCCGCTCGGTAGCCGCGGAGCAGGCCGGCAGCTCCGAGGACCAGGGATCCGCTGCACACGGCGGTCACATAGCGCGCCTCTGCCGCGCGTGACTCGAGGAAGGCGAGGACGTCCTCGTTCCTGCTGATCGTCGCCGAGTTGGGCCCGCCGGGGACACCGGCACCACCGGGAACGAACAGCACGTCGACGTCCGCGCGGCACTCGTCCAGGGTGGTCGTCGGTCGCATCGGGATCCCCGAGTCGGTGAGGACCTCGTCCATGCTGGTGGCGACCAGGTCGATGTCCGCGTGCCAGGCCAGCGCTGCATGAGGCCCCACGAGGTCGAGGAGGGTCATACCCGGGTAGATGAGCATGGCAACCGCAGGCCGCCGCCCGGGTGTCGTGGATGACGCTGACTCGTGATCGTCGCCGATGTGTCGTTCCATGGATCCTCTTCCTCGTAGCGTCCAGTTTCAGTACTACTGAAACTGAATCTACACGTGCCCACGAGAACGCGAATGGGCGGGTCCGGACCGCCGTCCGGACCCGCCCACTCGGCGGAGTGTCAGTCCCCTCGCGGGGACCGGCTCACTTGAGGGTGACGGTGGCGCCGGCGCCCTCGAGCTGCTCCTTGGCCTTGTCGGCCGCGGCCTTGTCGACCTTCTCGAGGACGGCCTTGGGTGCGCCGTCCACCAGGTCCTTGGCCTCCTTGAGGCCGAGCGAGGTCAGCGCGCGGACCTCCTTGATGACGGCGATCTTCTTGTCGCCCGCTGCCTCGAGGACGACGTCGAACTCGTCCTGCTCCTCGGCGGCCGGGGCGTCGGCGCCACCACCGGCGGCGGCCGGGGCGGCCACCGCGACCGGAGCGGCGGCAGTGACGCCGAAGGTCTCCTCGAACTGCTTCACGAACTCGGAGAGCTCGATGAGGGTCATCTCCTTGAAAGCGTCAAGGAGCTCGTCGGTGCTGAGCTTGGCCATGTCTGGCGTCCTTTCGTTCTGGTGTGCCGTGAGTGGCGGTACATCGGGATGGGCGGACCGTCGGTCAGCCCGCGTCGCCACCCTCGGCGACGTCGGCGGAGGAGTCGGCCGCACCGGAGGCGGGGGTCGACGTGGCCTCGGAGGTGGTCACGTCGTCCGTGTTCTCACCATCCGTGGTCGCGGTGGCGGATGCCACGGCATCCGCCGCGGGCCCGTCCTGCTCGACCTTCGCCCGTAGGGCGTCGACCGTGCGAGCGGCCTGCGACAACGGAGCGGCGAACAGCGAGACGGCCGCGCTGAGCGAGGCGTTCATGGCGCCGGCCAGCTTGGCGAGGAGCACCTCGCGGGACTCGAGGTCGGCGAGCTTGCCGATCTCGGCAGCGCTGAGCGGTGCGCCGTCGAGGACGCCGCTCTTGATGACGAGCAGCGGGTTGGCCTTGGCGAAGTCACGCAGACCCTTGGCAGCCTCCACGGGGTCGCCGTCGACGAAGGCGATGGCGGAGGGGCCGACGAGCTGACCGTCGAACGCCGTGACTCCGGCGTCTCTGGCGGCCAGCTCAGTGAGCGTGTTCTTGACCACGGCGTAGGTCGCGTGGCCTCGCAGCGAGGTGCGGAGCTCGGTGATCTGCTGCACCGTGAGCCCGCGATACTCGGTGAGCACCGCGGCGTTCGAGCTACGGAGCTTCTCCGAGATCTCGGCGATCGCTGCGGCCTTGTCGGCTCGAGACATGGGCGCCTCCTTCCGTCGGTGGTGGACCGACGGCGAAGGCAGTTACGAGAACGAGCCCCGGCGCAGGCACGGAGCTCGAGTAGTCCTCCACCCGTTCACTCGGCTGGACGACGTTCGCACGTGGCCTGCGCTGGTTGCCCGCTGTCGCGGAGCCTTCGGTCCTGTGCGGGTGCACACGACAACCGGCGGTCTTCGGTCAGCGGCAACAGTACGTGACACGTCATCCGGAACCCAAATCACCGCGGTCACAGGTGCCACCGACATCGGGTGACCCGCCGGACCGTCATGGTCGGCGGGTCACCGGACCACGCGGTGCGGCCGCTCTCAGCCTTCGACCGGGAGCTGGAAGGTGCCGACATCGGACGCCGCAGGTGCCTTCAGGTTCACCGGTTCGCCCCACTTCGAGAACACGACCTTCGTGTCCACCGGGCCCATGTCGATCGTCGAGGAGATCGGGATGCCGTCCTTGCCCAGCGTCATCTCGTACACCGCTTCATCCGGCAGCTGGGCCGTCGTCTTCTCATCGACCGGTGCCCCGGTCTTCTCGGCTTGCTTCTCCAGGGCCTGCTCGAGCTGCGCCTTCGTCAACGTCATGGTGTACGTGGTCTGGTCGCCCTCGACCTCCTTCACCGTCGCGCGTACGCCCGGCACCGCGTACTGCTCGGCCGGGTTGCTCAGTGAGGAGGAGACCTGGTCGAGATAGGGACGCATCATCATGGAGAGCTGGTCGTCGCCGTCGGGATCGACCTTGATCCACTTCTTGCCGCCGGACATCTCCGCGAAAGCAGCGCCACCGAGGTACAGCACCTCGTCCACGTACAGCATGTCGAAGCCCTGGCCCTGGACATCCATCGTCATCGACATCGCCGGAGGGGTGGTGCCGTAGTCGACGTCGGCCTCGATGGTGCCCTCCTGAGCACCGGAGAGCGTCATCGTCAGGTGCGCCGTCTTCTTGGCCTGCTGCGCGGCCGCGCTGTCCTCGGCCAGCGTGACGAGCTCGACGGTGTCGCCGACCTTGGAGGCCGCCTCGGACTCGGCCGTCGGTGCCGTGGCAGAACCGCACGCCGCCAGAGTGGCGGCGAGCGTGAGTGGGACTGCGGCACCGAGGCCGCGGCGGATGACGGTGATCATGGACTCTTCCCTGGGTCGACGGTGCGGGACAGCGACACGAGCTGCCGGCGGCAACCGCGCGTCATCCATGGGTACGACGTCATGCGCTGTCCGGTTCACCATAGACGCGCCCGGGCCGGCGCAGCTACGGACCACCTCGGCGGGTCGTCGCCCCGGCGCACCGTCGGCGTGCGGGAGTTCGAGCGGACGGCCGGCACTGCGCGGCCCGCCGTCCGTGGGGGACTGCGGGCCGCGTCGGCGTAGGTGGTGGGATCAGGCGTCGACCGTGGCGTCCTCGAGGAGGTTGCGGGTCTTGCCGGCGTCGAGCGGGATGCCCGGGCCCATCGTCGTGGCGAGCGTCGCCTTGGTGATGTACCGGCCCTTCGACGAGGACGGCTTGAGGCGCAAGACCTCCTCCAGTGCGGTCGCGTAGTTCTCGACGAGGGCCTTCTCGTCGAAGGACGCCTTGCCGATGATGAAGTGGAGGTTGGCGTGCTTGTCGACGCGGAACTCGATCTTGCCGCCCTTGATGTCGGTGACGGCCTTGGCGGTATCCATGGTGACGGTGCCCGTCTTCGGGTTCGGCATCAGCCCGCGCGGGCCGAGCACCTTGCCGAGCCGGCCCACCTTGCCCATGAGGTCGGGGGTGGCGACGACGGCGTCGAAGTCGAGCCAGCCGCCGGACACCCTCTCGATCATGTCGTCGGACCCGACGAAGTCGGCGCCGGCCGCCTTGGCGGCCTCGGCCTTGTCGCCGTTCGCGAAGACGAGGACACGAGCGGTCTTGCCGGTGCCGTGCGGGAGGTTGACCGTGCCGCGGACCATCTGGTCGGCCTTACGCGGGTCGATGCCGAGCCGGAACGCGACCTCGACGGTCTCGTCGTACTTGGCCGACGCGACCGACTTGGCGATGCGGACCGCGTCGAGGGGGCTGTAGAGCGACTCCGGGTCGATCTTCTCGGCTGCGGCGCGGTATGCCTTGCTGCGCTTCATTGCTGCTCCTGTGGTGTCTGGAGTGGAGTCGTGGTCGTCGGGCCAGCGCCGGCCCTGCCACTGGTGAGGACACCGCGGGTGGCGCCCCACCGTCATCCGGCGCCAGTGGCGGGCGGATGACGCGGACCGGACGTCTAGACCTCGGTCTCGATGCCCATCTGGCGAGCGGTGCCGGCGATGATCTTCATCGCGGCGTCGACGTCGTTGGCGTTGAGGTCGGGCATCTTGGTCTCCGCGATCTCGCGGAGCTGGTCGTTCGTGAGCTTGCCCGCCTTGGTCTTGTGCGGCTCGCCGGAGCCTTTCTGCACACCCGCGGCCTTCTTGATCAACTCGCTGGCGGGCGGGGTCTTGGTGATGAAGGTGAACGAGCGGTCCTCGTACACCGTGATGACGACCGGGATGATGCTGCCGCGCTGGTGCTCGGTCGCCGCGTTGTACGCCTTGACGAACTCCATGATGTTGACGCCGTGCTGACCCAGCGCGGGACCGACGGGAGGCGCCGGCGTCGCGGCACCGGCCTGGATCTGCAGGTTGATGAACCCGGAGACCTTCTTCTTGGGGGGCATGACAGTCCTTTTCCTGTGAGGGTGGGCCGACGCCTACGGGCGATGACCCCTTTGCATCCCCGGTACCCCCGGGGCGGGCTCCTCGCTCAGAGCTTGGCGACCTGGGTGAAGGAGAGCTCGACCGGGGTCTCCCGGCCGAAGATGGAGACGAGCACCTTGAGCTTCTGGGTGTCGGCGTTGATCTCGGAGATCGTGGCAGGCAGCGTCTCGAACGGGCCGTCCATGACGGTGACGGACTCGCCGACCTCGAAGTCGACGACCGTGGTCTCGGTGCCGGTCTCACCCGCCGCCGCGCGACCCGCGGTCGTGGCAGCCGGGGAGACCAGATCGGCGGGCTTGAGCATGCCGAAGACCTCGTCGGTGCTCAACGGGACCGGCTGGTGGGCGTTGCCGACGAAGCCCGTGACTCCGGGGGTGTGGCGCACCGCACCCCACGACTCGTCGGTGAGGTCCATCCGCACGAGGACGTAGCCGGCGTACCGGACCCGGCGGACCAGCTTGCGCTGACCGCCCTTGATCTCGGTGACCTCCTCCATCGGCACCTGGATCTCGAAGATGTAGTCCTCCATGTTGAGCGACTGGATGCGGGTCTCGAGGTTGGCCTTGACGCGGTTCTCGTAGCCGGCATAGCTGTGCACGACGTACCAGTCCCCGACCTTGCCCATGAGATCGGCGCGGAACGCCTCGACCGGGTCGACGGCGTCGAGGACATCGCCGTCCTCGTCGACCGGCACCGGCTGGTCCCCGCTGCCCGCGTCCTCGACGACCGGCTCAGGACCTGACGGCTCGTCGGCCGCGACCGGCTCGGTCTCGGAAAGCTCGTCGGCATCGACCGGCTCGTCGGCCGCGACCGGCTCGGTCTCGGAAAGCTCGTCGGCGTCGGCCGGCTCGTCGGACACCGAGGTCTGGTCGGCATCCGACGGCTCGTCGAGCCCAGTGGTCGGCACGTCGGCCTCGACGTCGTCGGACGCGAGCACGGCAGGGTCGGCCCTGTGGTCGGACACGGTGAACCTCTTCCTTGTTGCGGTGGAGCTCGGGAGCGCGACGCGCGTCAGGAACCGAAGACGAGCCCGACGAGCCGGCCGAACCCGAGGTCGAGCCCCGAGACGAACGCCATCATCACCGTGACGAACACGATGACGACGATGGTGTAGTTCCACAGCTCCGAGCGTGTGGGCCGCACGACCTTGCGCAGCTCGTCGAGGATCTGGCTGATGAACAGTCCGAGCGCGCGGAACCGCCGGGAGATCGGGTTGCCGCCCGCACTCCGGCCCCGGGCAGGGCGGGAGGGGGTGGTGGTCTGACCCAGGTCGGTCACGGTGCCTCTTCACGTCGAACGGGTGCGGTTGCGGGCGCTGCGCGGGACGACCGCGACCGCCGAGCCCGAGTGGGCGGCGACCCGTGGACGTACCACACGTGCGACGCAGGGCAGGAGGGACTCGAACCCCCAACCGCCGGTTTTGGAGACCGGTGCTCTACCAATTGAGCCACTGCCCTGTGGACCACCGTGGGGTGGTGGACCAGGTAGACCCGTCGCGTCCGGGTGCACCGAGCCGTGACGGGGTACCGTCGAGCATACGTGACCCCTGCCGTGCCAGGCGAACCGATGGCGGCGGGCACCGGAAGTCGGGAAGAGGCCGGGTGACTCCTGAGCGCCTCCCCTGCCCACGTTCCGGGGAGGCGGCAGGGACGTCATCCAGCACCGTCGCGACCACTCCGTCCGGCTCTGCGACCATGGGCCCGTGAGCACCGCAGCCACCGCCATCGCCGACCGCACACCCTTGGCCCAGCGCTCGCCCGAGCAGCTGCGCACCTACCTCGAGACCCGACGAGCGGCCTACGCCACCCTGCAGGAGCAGGGCCTGGCCCTGGACCTGACCCGGGGCAAGCCGAGCGCGGCCCAGCTGGACCTGTCCGACGGGCTTCTCGCGCTCCCCGACGGTACTCGCGACGGTGACGGCGTCGACGTGCGCAACTACGGGGGGCTCGCCGGCATCCGCGAGATCCGCGAGATGTTCGGCGAGCTGCTCGGTGTCGACGCCGACCAGGTCGTCGCCGGCGGCAACTCGAGCCTGACCCTCATGCACGACAGCCTCGTCCAGCTGCTCCTCCACGGAGGGCTGGACTCGCCGCGGCCCTGGCGCGACGAACCGGCGGTGCGGTTCGTGTGCCCTGTCCCGGGGTACGACCGGCACTTCACGATGCTCGCCTCCTACGGCATCGACATGCTCCCGGTCCCGATGCGCGACGACGGGCCCGACGTGACGGCGGTCGAGGCACTGGTGCGCGACGACCCCTCGGTCAAGGGCATGTGGCTCGTCCCGACCTACGCCAACCCGGTCGGCACCGTGACGACCCAGGAGGTGGCCGCCCGGCTCGCCGCGATGTCCACCGCGGCACCTGACTTCCGCATCTTCTGGGACAACGCCTACGCCGTGCACCACCTGACCGACGACGAGGCGAAGAGCGCCGACGTCGTGTCGCTCGCGTCGGCAGCCGGCCACCCGCACCGGCCACTGGTGTTCGCCTCGACGAGCAAGGTGACGTACGCCGGCGCCGGGGTGGCGTTCCTCGCGGGGTCGCGCGAGACCGTCGCCTGGTACCTGTCGCACCAGCAGTTCGCGTCGATCGGCCCCGACAAGCTCAACCAGCTGCGTCACGTGCAGTTCTTCGGCTCCGCCCAGGGCGTGCGCGACCACATGGTGCGGCACCGCGAGATCCTCGCGCCGAAGTTCGCCGCCGTCGATGCCGCCCTGACCGCCGAGCTCGGCGGTCTGGAGGTGGCCGAGTGGACCCGTCCACGTGGCGGCTACTTCGTCAGCCTCGACGTGCTGGACGGCTGCGCGTCGCGGGTCGTGGCGCTGGCGAAGGACGCCGGCATCGCCCTGACTCCGGCGGGGGCGTCCTTCCCGCACGGGCGCGACCCGCGCGACCGGAACATCCGTCTCGCACCGTCGTTCCCGGTGCTGAGCGAGGTGGAGACCGCGATGGCCGGGGTGGCCACGTGCGTGGCGCTCGCCAGTGCCGAGCGGCTGACGGCGGGCGGATGACGCCGACGCCCTCCCGCCTTCGGCCGGGCCCCGGCCCCTAGGGTTGTCGTCATGTCTGAGCAGAACGAGAACATCACCAGCGACCTGGGCGACTACAGCGTCGACGACGAGGACCAGCTGCAACCCGAGGACACCCTCGTGCAGGACGACGTCGAGGACCCGCTCGATCGTGGCTACTCCCCTCCCGACACCGACCGCGGCTCCCGCATGCACGGGGTCACTGCCGAGGAGCAGGCCCGAGACGAGACGATCGAGCAGCGCATCATGCAGGAGGTGCCGGACCCGGCATCCGCCTACGGCGCCCCCGACAACGAGTCGGG
>JBOFLR010000071.1:0-10631 GCA_051657965.1 Dermatophilaceae bacterium | reverse complement strand
ACTCGTCAGCGACGGGCGAGGCGGACGGCCGCGGCCGGCATGGCTCCAGCGTGCGCCGCGAGGAACTGTTCGACCGCCATCGGGTCGCGCCGCCCGCAGTGCTTGAGCAGGATGCCGACCGCGTTCGTCACGACGGGCTCGGGATCGGAGCACAGTACGGCCGCGACGGCGAGACCAGCGGTGACGTCGGCCGACGTGCCCGAGCGGGCGAACCACAGCGGCGCTGTCACGGCGGTTCGGCGCCGCAACGGCTCGGGTGCGGCCGCCAGGCCGTGCAGCAAGTCGTACGGCCCGCCGGCCAGGGCGCTGCCGACGACCCATGGCGCAGCCCGGTCGACCATGTCCCAGGTGGTGATCCGGTCGTGCCGGCGCAGGTAGGTGGCGCACCGACCCTCGTCGCCAGGATGCCGGCGCGCCTGGACGTCGAGGATGCAGAACGCAGCCATCCGTGGCTCGAACTCCGCCGCGTCGAAGAGCTGTTCGAGCTCCTCGGACCGGATGCCGCTCGCCTCCTTCGCGATCGCGAACAGCGTGCCCATGCGGACACCGAACACCGGCTCGCCGGGCGGGAGCCGACGCTCGAGCCTGCCGAGCTCGACCTCGGTGGCCGCGGCGCGCAGCCGGGCCACGACGTCGGCAGCGGTGGGCGTACGAGTCACGAGAGGAACGATAGGACGGTGCCGCGTCGGAAGGACGCCGCGCGAGGTCAGCTCGCGCGGCGCAGCGGCCGGAAGTGAGCCACCTGGATGACGTGCGCCGCCTCGCCGCGGCGGACGAGCAGACCCCGGCCGGGCGGCATCCGCTCGGCGTACACGCGGGGCAGGATCTGGCCCTCGCTGCGCTCGCCCGACATCAGCAGGGTGCTGCCGCCGGTGTCGCGCACGGACTGGAGCGCGACGTCGAACAGCGCCCGGGTCGCCCCTGCGACCGGCCGGGTGAGCAGCACGTGCAGCCGCAGGTCGCGGGCGAGCGGCAGGTGCGGCAGGAGCGGCCGCAGGGGCTCGGTGCCCGCCGAGGCGAGCACGTCGTAGTCGTCCACGAGCACCACGACCCGGGCCCGGGCCGGCGCGCCGTCCGCCTCCCCCTGGCGGGCGGCCAGGTCGCGGGCGACCGCCTCGCCGAGGCCGCGTGCCTCGGTCGCGGTGCGGGCGTGCGCACCGAGATAGTCGGGCGGCACCGCCGCCGCTGCCTCGCCGCGCAGGTCCATGACCGCGAACACCAGCTCCTCCGGGCCGTGCCGGTCGACGAGCGACTGCACCACCCCGCGCAGCAGCGTCGTCTTGCCGCAGCCCTGGTCGCCGAGCACGAGCAGGTGCTGGTCGCGGGCGCCGAGCTCGAGCATCGCCGGGGCGAGCGTGTCCTGGCGCAACCCGAGGGCCACGTGCTCCGCCGGGCCGGTCGACGCCGGCAGGTGCTCCGGCCGCAGGTCCTCGGGAAGCACCCGAATCGGCCGGGCTCGCGCGCCGGTCCAGTCCGCGGCCACCCGGTCGGCGAGCCGCTCGACCAGCTCGCCGTCGGGCCGCGCGTCACCGGCGTGCTCGACGGCCGAGAGCGCCACCTGGGCGAACAGCCTGTCGTCGGTCAGGGCCCGGCCGGGCTGGTCGCCGCGCACCGTGGCGGCCAGGCGGCGGTCGACGCACGAGTCGCCGGGGTCGCCCAGGTGCAGCTCGACGTGGGTGCCGACGAACGGCTGGTGCGACATCCGCAGGTCGTTCCACCGCGCGAGAGCGAGCACGAGATGGATGCCGAAGCTGCCGCCACGCTGCAGCAGCTCGATCACCGCGGGCTCGAGCGAGTCGAACTCGCCACGAAGCCGGTCGAACCCGTCGACCAGCAGCACCACCTCGGCGGACTCCAACTCGGGCACCCGGCCCGCGGCGTGCTCGGCGCGCAACTGGGCCACCGAGTCCAGCCCCCGGTCGCGGAAGACCTGCTCGCGCTCGGCGAGCATGGCGCGCAGCTCGTCGAGCAGCCGCGCCAGCCGCTCCGGCTGAGAGCGCGTCGCCACCCCGCCCACGTGCGGGAAGCCGGAGATGCGCGCCAGGCCACCACCGGCGAGGTCGATGCCGTACACGCCGACCTCGGCCGGCGTGCGCGTCGTCGCCACCGACACGGCGAGGGTGCGCAGGAAGGTGGTGCGCCCCGACTGCGGCGCCCCGATCACCGCCACGTGCCCACCGGCCCGCGACAGGTCGAGCTGCCAGGGGCCCTGAGCCTGGGTCCCCGGGTCGTCGACCGTCCCGACCGGCAGCACCAGACCGGTCTGGGATGACGCCGGCGTCCCGGCGTGCCCGGCGCTCGGGGCTACCGCGCGCGGCATCCCCGACCCGACCGCCGCCACGACCTCGGCCAGTGGTACGCGGCTCGGCAACGGTTCGAGCCACACCGGCCGGACCTGCCGCTCCGGACAGGTGAGCCGCTCGACGCACTCGGCCAGCAGCGACCGCGCCGGACGGAGCCGGGGTGCCTCGGCCGGCGCGGACCCGCCGAACGAAGCTCTCGACGCCATGGCGTCGACACGCGTCGATGGCGTCCACATGTCGGCGCCACCGACGGATTCCGCCGCCATGGCGTCGAGACGTGACACCGGGATCGGGGGCACGAGGTAGGGCTCCCGGGAGCGCGAGGCCGGTCGCGCGGGACCCTGCTCGACCGGGCCGGACACGAAACCCGCTCGGAACCGCGTGTACGTCGTCGTGTCGACCTTGAGGTAGCCGAAGCCGGGGGCCGATGGCAGGTGGAACGCGTCCGGTGTGCCGAGGATCGAGGAGCTCTCCGACTCCGAGAAGGTGCGCAGCCCGATGCGGTACGACAGGTAGGTGTCGAGGCCGCGCAGCTTGCCCATCTCGACCCGCTGGCTGGACAGCAACAGGTGCACGCCCACCGAGCGGCCGATCCGCCCGATGGTGGTCAGCACGTCGATGAAGTCGGGGTCGGCGGTGAGCAGCTCGCCGAACTCGTCGATGACGAGCAGCAGGTGCGGCAGCGCGGGCAGCTCGGGGCGGGTGCGGCGCCACTCCCGGTACTCGGCGATCGACGGGCACATCCCGGCGTCGCGGAGCAGCACCTGGCGACGCACCAGCTCGCCGGTGATGCTGGTGCGCGCCCGCTCGGTGAGCTGCGGGTCGTCGGCGAGGTTGTCGACGATGCCGGCCACCTGCGGCAGCCCGGCGCACGGGGCGAACGCCGCGCCGCCCTTGTAGTCGACGAGCACCATCGCGAGGTCCTCGGGCGCGTGCGTCAGCGCGAGTGAGGTGACCAGGGTGCGCAGCAGCTCGCTCTTCCCCGACCCGGTGGCGCCGACGCAGATGCCGTGCGGACCCATCCCGCCGTGCGCCGACTCCTTGAGGTCGAGCATCAGCGGCATCCCGTCGTCGCCGACGCCGACCGGCACTCGGAGCAGCTCGCGGCTGTCGTGTTCCTGCCAGCTGCGCTCCGGGCCGATGTCCTCGACGTCGCCGATGCCGAGGAGCTCGGTGACCCGTAGCGGCTCGTCGAGGTCGACCGGGCCGCCGCGTCCTCGCCCGAGCCGGCGGCCGGCGAGGGAGCGAGCGAGCGTCTCGAGCACGACCGGCGGGCAGTGGTCCGGAACGCCCTGTCGCACGGTGAGTTCGGCGGATGACGACCCGCCTCCCTCGGCCGGGGTCGCACCGGATGACGGCGCGTCACCACCCGACCCGAACGCACGGCCCGGAGGCCGGCCGGCCGCTCGGAGCTCCTCGACGGCGAGCCGGCCCTGGTGGTGCGCGACCCGCAGCGCCAGGTCGGACGGCTCGTCGAGCCGGTCGCGCACCAGGTGCACCACCGTGACGCCGAGGTCGCGCAGCGACATCCCCGGGGTGGGGAGCGGGAGCGGCTGGGCGCGCGACCCCCACGCGTCGACCACGACGACCAACCGGGGGCGACCCCGCCACGCGTCATCCGCATCACCACGCGACCACGGGGCGGTGGCCTCCCGGGAACGACGGCGCAGCTCGGCCTCGAGCACCGCGGCCAGGTCCGGCCACGAACCGGCGACCCGGCGGGCCGGCAGCGTCCTCTCGTACTCGGCCTGGTCGAGCACGTGCGGCAGCAGGTCGACCCCGGCCCAGTCGCCCGCCCGGTCCGGTGGCACGAGCAGGGCCAGCCCGACATCGTCCGGGGCGTGCCAGGTCGCGACCTGGGCCAGCAGGGCCCGGGCGGTGCCGAGCACCGCCGCCCGGTCACCGACGAGGGCGACCTGCTCGGCACCGTCCAGGCCGAGCGTCAGCGGCATCCCTTCGGCGACCGGGCACTGCCCGGCGACGTCGCGGGCCTCGGCGAGCATCGCCGGGTCGAACGGCCGCAGCGGGTCCGGGGCCGCCGGCACGCGCAGCGCCACGACGGGCGTCGCACCCACGCCGACCCGTATCCGGAGGAAGTCCGCGTCGCGTCGTCGCCGCTCCCAGAGCCGGGCCGGGTCGCGCACGACCTCGCCGAGCGCGTCGGGCGCGGGGTCGAGCACCAGCGCCGCCTGGCGCCGGTCGCGGCGCAGGGCCCGCATCCGCACGCGCACCTCCTCGAGGTGGTCGAGGTAGCGCTCCCGCTCGGCCAGCCGGCGCCTGGCGTCCTTGCCGGTTCGGGTGAGCAGGACGACGACGACGGCGAGCAGCACCGCGAGCAGCAGCGCCGCGCCGACCACGGCGAACGCCCGGCTGCCGAGCCGGAACATCACGATCGACACCACCGACAGCACCGCTCCGGCGGCGGGCAGCATCGCGAACCCGCTACGCCCCGAACCGCCGTCGGCGTGGTCGACGATCGGCGGCGGGGCCAGCGACTCCACCGCGAGCGGGCCGGCCGGCCGGGTGGAACGGGGCGGCCGGTGCACCTCCACGGCGGTCACCGGAACCGCTCCAGCAGGTCGGTGTACACCCCGAGCAGCCCGAGCAGCAGCGGCACGGTGGTGAGCACGACCACGAGCTCGAGCTGGTTCGCGACCCGCCGGATGACGGCGCGCACGTGCTCGGGTGGGCGGGCGAGGACGAGCACGAGCACCACCGCGACGGCCGAGCCCAGGACGAGGGCGAGCATCGCCGGCGGCCACCCGACGGCATGCGCCGCCAGGCCCTGGGCGGTCACCCCGGCGACGGCGACCCACAGCGCCAGGTGCTGGGCGGTGAGCGGGAACGACCGGGTGCGAAGCGCCGTGACGAGCAGTAGTGCGGCGGCCAGCCCGGTGGCCCAGGTGTCGCGGGATGCCGCGAGCGCACCGGCGGTGCCCAGCAACGCGACGCCCACCGCGACCGTGCACCAGGTGAGCGTCGCGTGGGCGTCGTCGATACGCGCCTGCACCTCGTGCCACGCCGGCCGGGCCCGATGACGGACGGCGTCGTCGACGGCGGCGAGCCCTCCGGCGCTCGCCGCGAAGCGTGGGAGCAACCCGCAGGCCACCGTCGCTGCCAGCGCACCCGCCGCGGCCGCACCGTCCGTGCCGAGTGGCGACGCGCCGAGCGGCACGAGCAGCAACAGCGTGCCGAGCAGCGCGCCGACCCCCACCGGCCGCCGGCCGAGCACGAGTCCGACCGTCGTGCCGGTACACACCCAGGCCAGCAGCCCGGCCGCCGTGACGACCGGCAGCACCCATCCGGTGCCGGTCGGCCGGTCGGGGAGGGCGGCGAACGTCATCCCGGGGACTCCGATGCCGAGCGCGACCGCGGTGGCGGCGTACACCCCGGACGTAGCCTGGCCCAATCCGCAGCCGACGGCGACGAGACATAGTGCGGCACAGGCGAACAGGGGCGCCAGCAAGACCCCGAGCGGTCCGCCTGCCTGCTCGAGCGGGCGAGCGGCGAGGAGCGTGCCGGCGACGGCCAGCGCGGCCAGCGCGGCGATACCGGTCCACTCGCGGCTGCGGTCGCCCCACCGTCCGGCGCGCTCGTCCCGGGAGGCGCCGAGTGCCTCGGCGACGTCGGCGACCTCGGGGGGGTGCGGCATCCGGTCGGGCCGCACGAGGCGTACCACCTCGCCGTCGCGCAGGCCCGCACCCGAGGCGGTCGCCGACGGGTCCAGCGGCTCACCGGTGATCCGGGCCAGGGCCGGGGCCCGGGTCACCGGGCCGGCCTGCTCGCCGATCAGCTCGAGCAGGCGCGGGAGGAGGGCGCCCAGCTGCTCGTCATCCGGGACCGCGACGTCCCCCCGGGCGGTGCTGCCGACGAGAGTGACCCGGGTCCAGCCGTTCATCGGCCACGCGCCGACTGCGCGGCGAGGTAGGAGCTGATGACCGCCCAGGCGATGCAGCCGACGCAGGCGAAGGCGGCGATCACGAGGCTGGCGGCGAACCGGCGGAGGTTGTCGTTGGTCGGCCGGCGCTCGTCGAGCTCGCCGTGCAGGAAGGCGGCGACGAGGCGAGTACGCCGGGTACGAACGGTCTCGACGAGGGTGACGTCGCGGTCGATGGTCATCGTGGGGGCTCCTCTCGGGAGGGTGACACCTCAGCGTCTCGGGAGGGTGACACCTCAGCGCACGGTCCGGATGCCGGATCGGTTCACCACCCGGGCGCCGAGAGCGGCTCACCACCCCGCGGGATCCGGAGCATCCCGCCCAGACAGGGCGCTATAGCGCCCTGTCTGGGCGGCAAGCCCCTGACTGGACGCGACGCCCCTGATCCCGCAACCCCGCTCCTCGTCATCCGAAACCCCGTTCGCCGCTTCCCGAAGCCCCGCTCCCGATCATCGGGAAGCCGCTCGCCGTCATCCAGGCCCCGCCCCCCGTCATCCCAAACCCCGCCCCCCGTCATCCGAAACCCCGCTTCCCGTCATCCGATCGACCTCGTGCTGAACCGATTCGGGCACCGGCGCGTGCATCCGGTCGAGGACCCGTCCTCCCGGCGCGGCACCGACGTCGCACCGAGCACCGCACCCACGAAAGGGACCGCACCATGGCAGGCGACCGTTACACGATGGAGGCCACGGCGCTCAGCCGCCATGCCGACGCCATCGACGCCGCGCACACCGAGCTGATCTCGCTCGTGCGCACCTTCGAGAGGTCCGCGGAGCCGCTCGCCGGCACGTTCAGCGGGCAGGGCAAGGCCGCGTTCGACCGCTTCAAGGCCGACACCGACCAGATCGCCACCGACCTCGGCGTCTCGCTGACGTCGGTCCAGGAGGGGACGCGCGGCCAGGACGTCGCGTTCACCACCGGCGACGACGAGATGCACACCACCTTCACCAGCCGGCGCTCCGTCGTGGACGCCGGCCCGACCGGCACCGCCTGACAGGGGACGACCAGATGGCAGTCAACGATCTCGGCCAGCTCGCGTACAGCATCTCGAGCAGCGGCCAGGCCCAGCAGGACATGCGCGCCGCCGGAACGGCGCTGCTCAGCACCATCGAGCAGCGCACCGGCGACACCGGCGTGCTCGCCGCCGCCTACCACGCCGACGGCGTGTCCGAGGACTTCCAGGGCGTGGAGCGGCTGTGGCAGCAGGTCGCCGAGCACGTACGCACGGTGATGGCCGAGCTCGAGGGAACCCTCGGCGAGTCCGACGGCATCGCCACCACCGCCATGACGAGCGCCCGGACGGCCGTCGACGGCATCCGGATCCTGTAAGAGGACCAGGACCGCCTGTCATGGCCTACACGATTCGCCCGCAGGAGGTGTTCGGTGTCCTCAAGGCCACCGACCACGAGTCGATCGTCCTCCGGGAGCAGCTGACCCGGGCGAGCGAGTCGGTGCTGGCGGCGGCCGAGGGCGCCCCGGGCGTCCCGGCCGTCGTCGCGGCACTCGCCGCGCTCCGGGCCGAGCACGACCGCCTCACCGAGCTCATGGCCACCCGGGTCGTCCGGGCCACCGAAGGATGCCGCGACGCGGTGTCCAGCTACGCCGACGGCGACCAGCTGATGGCCGAGCAGTTCGCCCGCGACTCGGCCGTGCTGTACGGCGACCCGGCGCCGCCGCTCGGCCGCCCGTTCGCGCTGCCCCCGGACGAAGGCCCCCTTCCCGACGTCCTGACTGGAGGATGACGATGCCCGGCCCTTTCCTGGATGCCGCGACGCCGGCGGTGTTCGACCGTGACATCGACGCGATCCGTCAGGCGGCCGCCGACCTCGGCGCGACCGCGGTCCCGATCATCGACGGCGGCGAGGCGGTGGTGCGCACCTGGCGCGGCGTCGACCCCCACTACGTCGCGCCCGAGTCGCCCGTGCTCGTGGCGGCGCTCGACCCGCTGCTCGCCGAGGCCAAGCAGGTCGGGGACGGTGCCGCGGATGCCGGGCGCATCCTCCGTGCCTGGGCGGATGACGCGGAGCCGCTGGTGACCGAGGGCCGCGCCCTCGCCGACACCGCAGCCGGGATGACGCAGGACCTCCGGGAGGCGCAGGCCATGCGACTCACCCAGATCCTCGTGGAGCTCTCGCTCCTCGACGACCAGTGCGCCCGCGACCTCGCGGCACTCGTGCCCGACGCTCCGCTCACCGTGCTGCCGCCTCGGGTCCGGGTGGGCCAATCCGTGATGACGAGCGGCGCGCAGGCCACCGTCGGGTTCGGCCAGTTCGGTTACGAGTTCCGGGTCGTCGAGAGCCGCTTCAACGACGGCTACGTCGAGTTCACGGTGGTCAACCAAGGCGGTCTGACGGGCATCGTGGGCCTCGGGCCGGCGGTGGCGGCCGGCCAGGCGGAGCTGGAGGCGCGGGCCGAGCTGATCGGCGGGGTGACCCTCGCGAACGGGAACACCTGGCTCGTCGAGCCCGGCAAGGTCGAGGAGTTCCGTGCCCTGCTGAACGCCTACCTCGGCTACCGTCAGGCCCGGCTGGCGACCTCGGGGGGCCTGCCCATGGCGGCGGGTCAGATCCTGGGCGACGTGCTGGCGCCGCTCCCGTTCCTCCCGCCGCCGACCCGGGTCGACACCACCGTCGAGCTCCCGGTCGAGCTCAACGGGGGTCTGGACGCGACCAGCCCGGGGTCCCCGGCAGTCGGCACCGCCGGCAGCGTCGGGGCCAACCCGCAGTGGACGGGACGCCGGCTGGCGGACGGCTCGACGGTCAGTGTGTTCGGCGGTGAGGCGGTCGCCTCGGGCGAGCTGAACCGGTTCGGCGAGAGCTCCGGCGTCGGCGGCTCCGTCCAGGACAACGTCGCCGTGACCCGTGACCCGGGCGGGCAGGTCACCCGCGTGGTCCTGACGTCCACCACCGAGCTGGAGCAGGGCCACGAGGTGGGCCGCCGCGACCGCAGCGACGCCCCTGCAGGCCGGGACCCCCACGAGGCCAGCGCGGGATTCTCCGACGACAGGACCGCGGTCGACGTGACCACGACGACCCTGGACGTCGACGACACCAACCGCGCCGTCGTCGAGCAGTGGCTCGCCGAGAACTCGGGCGACCCGCTGGGCAGTATCGGTGAGGGCGACCGGTTCTACCCGCGGACCGCCTCCGAGGGTGACCCGTTCCAGAACGTCCTGCACACCGACGCCACGGTGACCCGGGTGCGGCACGACAACGTCACCGACGGGTCGACGCTCGGCGGGGTGGTGAGCGTCGGCCCCGGGCTCGGGGCCGAGGTCGGAGACGAGACGACGACCGGGCAGGTGGCCGGTGGCACGTACCTCGACCGGCCCGACATCCACGGCAACCGTGTCGAGCGCCCACTCCCGGGAGTTCCCGACTGAGTCCGACGACGGATGCCGAGCCGCCGGTCGCCTGCTCCGCCCCACGGCTGCGGCGCCGGATCGGTGCTCGGGCCACCGCCGGTGTCGTGGTCGCGGGCGTCCGACAGCAGATCGGGCCCATCCACAGGACCTCGGGACGGTGGACTTCGTCCACAGATCGAACGTGCCGGGGCGATGGGAGTGTCGAGCCCGGGTGGTAGCGGCCGAGGGTGGTCGTCAACGGGCGCGAGCGACGCGTCCGACGACCGAGGAGGTTCCCATGACCCGACGACTGTCCGGCCGGCTGCGACGTGTGGCGCGCCGAGTGCGCACGCTCGGTGAGGAGGGGATGACGACCGCCGAGTACGCCGTGGGCACCGTGGCCGCGGTGGCCTTCGCGGCCATCCTGCTCGCCATCGTGCGCTCGGGCCCGGTGAAGTCGGCGCTGAGCAAGGTCATCGTCGGCGCCATCGGCACCGGTTCGTGACATCGGTGCGTCGCGAACGCGGGATGGTCACCGCCGAGCTGGCGGTGACCATCCCGGCGGTCCTCGCCGTGCTCGCGATGTGTCTCGCCGCCGTCGACCTCGGCGTCCGTCAGGTGCGGTGTGTCGACGCGGCGGGAACCGCCGCTCGTCAACTCGCTCGCGGCGACCCGGAGCCGGCCGCTCGTCAGCAGGCGCTGTCGCGAGTGCCCGACGGCTCCCGGGTCGCTGTCTCCCGGGGTGGTGGCGAGGTCACGGTGATCGTCGAGGCTCCGGTTCCGCGGCTGCTGGCCCCGCTCGGCGGCGGGGTCCAGGCCCGAGCTCGCGCCACGGCGCGCCTCGAGACGCCATGACGTGCGGCGACGGCGACAGGCGACGCGGCTCCGGGCGCGCAGCTCGGGAGCGCGGCTCGGGCACGGTCCTCGCCGCGGGAGCGCTGGCCCTGGTGGTCCTGGCCACGGTGGCCGTGCTGGTCCTGGCCGCGGTGGTCCGCGATGTGCGAGCGGCCCGGGTGGCCGCTGACCTCGCGGCGCTGGCGGCGGCCGC
>JBOFLR010000070.1:0-2492 GCA_051657965.1 Dermatophilaceae bacterium | reverse complement strand
ACGGACGACGTCGTCGATGGACGTGCGCTCCTTCACGGCCGAGACGTCCTCGGCACGAATGCGACCCGCCACTGGCCCTCCTGGTTGTGCCGCGAGTCTAGGTCGTCGTCATGGCTCCGGTGGCGCGGCACCAGCGCTCGTGTAGGTCCAGGGCGCGCACGTCGGTGAGCGAGGCCACCTGGTCGACGACCACGCGCCGGGCCGCGGCGTCATCCGGTGCCTGTTCGAGGTCGCGGCGCAGGGCGGGGTCGAGTCGCGCCGGGTCGGCCTCGTAGGCCGCCACCAGCCCGGTGACGACCTCGCGCTGGCGCTCGTACACCTCGGCGCGTTCGGCCGCGAACATCACGTAGTGCGCGGCCACCGCCTTGAGCACGACCGTCTCGGCGCGCGCCTCCCGCGGCACGACGAGGGATGCCGCGTGGCGGCACAGCGGGCCCGGACCGTAGTGCTCGGCGGTCGCCACCTCGACGGCACCGAGGAAACGGCCGATGAGCTTGGAGGTCATGTCCTTGAGCGCGGCGAGCGACTCCCGGGTGCCGTCGTGGGCCGGCGGGACCAGACCCGCGGCGAGCAGCCGGTCGAGAGCGGCGGCGAGCTCACCGGCATCCGCACCGGGTTCGTAGACGTCGGCGGCCACGGCGAGCACGGCCTCGGTGTCGGCGGAGTCGCGCAGCCGGCGCGGGTCGAGCCAGCCGGAGGCGATGGCGTCCTCGACGTCGTGCACGGAGTAGGCGACGTCGTCGGCCCAGTCCATGACCTCGGCCTCGAAGGCGCGGCCGTTCGGGGGCGCGCCGTCGCGCATCCAGTCGAAGACGTCGAGATCGTCGTCGTATACCCCGAACTTGGTTGTCTGCCAGGGTGCCTCACCTCGACGCCAGGGGTACTTGGTGGCAGCGTCGAGCGAGGCTCGGGTCAGGTTGAGCCCGGCCGGGCGGCCGCTCGCGTGGGACCGCTTGGGCTCCAGCCGGGTGAGCAGCCGCAGGGTCTGCGCGTTGCCCTCGAAGCCACCGATGTCGGCGGCGAGCGCGTCGAGGGTGGCCTCGCCGTTGTGTCCGAACGGCGGGTGGCCGAGGTCGTGGGCGAGGCAGGCGGTGTCGACGACGTCGGCGGAACAGCCGAGCGCGGCACCGAGTTCACGACCGATCTGCGCCACCTCGAGGCTGTGGGTGAGCCGGTTGCGCACGAAGTCGTCGCTGCCCGGGGCCACGACCTGCGTCTTGGCGCCCAGGCGGCGCAACGCGGCCGAGTGCACCAGCCGGGCGCGGTCGCGGGCGAAGTCGTCGCGGTCGGCCCGCTTGGTCGCGGGATCCTCGCCCACCCAGCGCTCGCGGTCGTGGGCGGTATAGGTCACCGCAGGAGCCTACGTGGCGGCTGTGCGGCACGGGCTGCCTACAAGGCGCGCTGTGCGACACGGCTGCTCACAGATCAGGCTGTGTGGCCCGGTCGTCTATAGGGCGCGCTGTGCGACACGGCTGCTCACAGATCAGGCTGTGTGGCCCGGTCGTCTATAGGGCGCGCTGTGCGGCACGGGCCGACTCGGCCGCGCGCTCGACCCACCTCGGCGGCGTGCCGTAACGCTGCGTGGGGATGAGGCGGCCGTGCGCGCAGTCGGTGAGGAGCTGCGTCATCCGCTTCTCGCGGGTGGCCTGCTGCTTGGCGGTCATCACCCAGTGGGTGACGTGGCGCCGGTACGACGGTGTCGCGACCTCCCAGAACGCGGACGCCGCCGGGTCGGCTGCCAGCGCGGCGGCGAACTCCGAGGTGAACTCGACGCCGTCGCCCTCGAAGGAGTAGACGCCGCTGCGGTCCTCGCGCCGGGCCTCCCACGCGGCCAGGCCGCTGGGCTGCATCCGGCCGGCGGCGATGAGCTCGTTCACCGCGGTGATGTTGACGTTGCTCCAGATGCTGCCGGGCCTGCGGGGGGTCCAACGCTGGCGCATCAGGTCGTGGTCGATGCGCTCGGCGCGGCTGTCGATCCAGCCCCAGCACAGCGCCTCGCGGACCGCGTCGGCCCACTCGAGCCCGCGGTCGGGCACGTGCTTCTTGCGCAGCTCCATCCACAGCTCGGTCTCGGTGTCGTGGTGCGCGGCCAGCCAGCGGCCGAACTCGGCGGCGTCGCGGAAGAACGTGGCCGGCTTCTCCGCCGACCCACCGGGCGTTCCCGTCGACCGCATGTGCGAGGCCATGACCGCCAACCTAGCGCCGCCCACCGACGGTGCACTGCACGAAACCGGGGCTTCAGCACCGGGTTCGTGCAGCCTGGTCAGGAAGCGACCGCCTTCGCCGCCGGGCACGTCGGCCCGCAGGCCGTCGAGCCACCTCGATATCCACGTACCGCCAGGGCGCACAGGATGTCGACGGCCAGCTCACAGGCGTCGGCTTCCACGTCGACCCAACCAGCGCGCATGGTCACCCGCCCGGATGCCGCGACCCGGCGGTCGCGCCGCCGATCCACGAACAGCCACTCCCCCTCGTGACCGAGCCGCCCGTCG
>JBOFLR010000069.1:0-2309 GCA_051657965.1 Dermatophilaceae bacterium | reverse complement strand
GAGACACCGAGCTGGCCGAGCGGTTCGTCGATCTCGTCGACCCGATCCGGTACCCGGACGGTGGCCTCGACGAGGCCCAGGTGCGCGAGATCCGCACCCTCAAGGCACGGGTCGAGGCCGAGCGCCTGCCCCGGGGAGCGGACCCCAAGACGCACTTCAAGCTGGGGCACGGCGGGCTCGCGGATGTCGAGTGGGTCGTGCAGCTCGCCCAGCTCCGGCATGCGCACGCGCATCCCGCGCTGCGCACTATATCGACGACCGACGCACTGGAGGCTGCTCGAGAGCTCGGCGTGGTCGACCCGGGTCATGCCGCCGACCTCGCCGCGGCGTGGCACCTGGCGTCGGCGATGCGAGGCGCCGGCGTGCTGTTCCGCGGCCGCGCGATCGACGCGGTGCCTACCAACGACCGCGACGCCGACGGCATCGCCCGCATCCTCGGGCTCCCGCCCGGGTCCGGCCAGGAGCTGCGCGAGCGCTACCGTCGGCTCGCCCGTCGCGCCCGGGCCGCCTTCGAGTCCGAGTTCTACGACCGCCCCTGAGCCCTTAACTCCCGCAGAGTCAGATGCAGCCCCCCCAACTCTGCGGAGTCAGCTGCATCCCGTCCAGTTCGGTTGCTATAGCGCCCTGACTCGACGGGATGCACCTGATCTCGCAGCAGGTGACGCCCCAGACGTCCCCTCAGGGGTGGAACCTCGAACGCGTCATGGGTTTCTCCTATGTCAAGCCGCTGCCGTGAGGCAAGGGGTGGCGTGGGCTTGGTGGTCGGTGTGGAGGTGGTTGAAGACGGTGCGGGCGAGTCGGCGCTTGAGGCAGCGCAGGGCCTCGGGTTTGGACAGTCCCTCGGCTTGGCGGCGCTGGTAGTAGGTCTTGCCGAGTCCGTCGAGGCGGGCCTGGGTGATCGCGACGCGGTGCAGCGCGGCGTTGAGCTGCCTGTTGCCTGAGCGGGTCATCCTGACCCGGCCGGCGGTGTTGCCGGACCAGACCGGGACCGGGGCGACGCCGGCGTGCCGGGCGAACGCTGCCTCGGACTTGAACCGGGTGACCCCGGCGGTCTCGCCGACGATCTTGGCCGCGGTCAACGGCCCACACCCGGGCAACGCCATCAGAGCGGGGGCCACGTCCTTGACCCGGGCGGTGATCCGCTTCTCCAGCGCGCCTGCCCGCTCGGTCAGCGCGGTGATGTCGGCCAGTTCGTCTCGGGCCAGCTCGGCCACGATCCCGCTCAGCGTGTCCAGCCAGACGCGCAGCCGGTCGCGGTGCTTGGCCAGGTCCAGCGACCGTGGCGGCGGCGCCATCCCCGGGTCCAGCTCGTGCACCCGCCACAGGAAGCTGTTGATCGTGGCGGTCCGGGTCGCCACCAAGGTCTCCCGCCGGTCGACCAGCAGTTTCAGCTCCCGGGAGACCTCGTCGTGGGAGGCGACCGGCAGGTCCGGCTCACGCAGCACCGCCCGCGCCACCGCCAACGCATCGATCGGGTCCGACTTGCCCCGGGTGCGCGCCGAGGACCGCACCTGAGCCATCAGCTTCGGCGGAACCCGGACCACCTGCTGACCCAAGACCAACAGATCCCGCTCCAACCGCGCCGACAGATGCCGGCAGTCCTCCACCCCCCACTTCTCCACCAGGACGAACCGCTCCCGCGCCCACGCCACCGCCTTGCGATGCCCGACCGTGGTAGCGGCCACCGTGACCTGCCCCAGCTCCCGGCCGACCTCATCGACCGCGACAAACGTGTGCGTGCGCTTGTGCACATCGGCCCCGACAACAACCATGACAGTTGCCTCCTACACTCAGATCAGTGACTGGACGGTTGGGCCGGTCGGCGGACACATCTCAGTGGGGGCGATGCCACGCTCCTATCAAGTCACGCCGGCCGGCTCCTTCACACCCGGTGCCGGCAAAACCCATGCCCGCCAACCCGAAGGGCGGCAACCAACCTAAGAGCCAGACACCAGATGCTCAGGACCCAACCACCGCACAGGCGGCACTGTCACCCTGACACTGACCGCCAACCTAGCGCCGCCCACCGACGGTGCACTGCACGAAACCGGGGCTTCAGCACCGGTTTCGTGCAGCCTGGTCAGGAAGCGACCGCCTTCGCCACCGGGCACGTCGGCCCGCAGGCCGTCGAGCCACCTCGATATCCACGTACCGCCAGGGCGCACAGGACGTCGACGGCCAGCTCACAGGCGTCGGCTTCCACGTCGACCCAACCAGCGCGCATGGTCACCCGCCCGGATGCCGCGACCCGGCGGTCGCGCCGCCGATCCACGAACAGCCACTCCCCCTCGTGACCGAGCCGCCCGTCG
>JBOFLR010000068.1:0-5193 GCA_051657965.1 Dermatophilaceae bacterium | reverse complement strand
AACCTGTACCGGCTGATCGACCAGGTCAACGAGGAGTCCCAGCCGTTGACCATCACCGGTCAGCGCGGCAACGCGGTGCTGGTCGGCGAGGACGACTGGCGAGCCATCCAGGAGACGCTGTACCTGGAGTCCGTTCCCGGGTTGGCCGAGTCGATTCGGGAGGCGCGTGACGAGGGCGTCGACGCCGGCTCGACCGAGCTCGACTGGTGAGTCGCTGGACACTCGTCTACTCGCGGCAGGCACAGAAGGACGCCAACAAGCTGGCAACCAGCGGCCTGAAGACCAAAGCCGGGCAGCTGTTGGACGTGCTGGCCGACGACTCGTTCAGGACGCCGCCACGATACGAGAAGCTGGTCGGTGATCTCGCTGGCTGTTACTCCCGGCGCATCACCATCCAGCACCGACTGGTCTACGAGGTGCTCCCGGACCGGCACGTCGTCCATGTGCTCCGGATGTGGACCCGCTACGAATAGCCGACCACGAAGCCGACCCGTCCTCGGCTCACTCACCGAGGCCGACATCGAGGCGGTGGTGGGCCGGAGTCGCGCGGCGACCGCTGAGGTAGGTTGATATGAGAACGCCACGTCACCGACACCTCGAGGAGCGACTTCATGCTGTCCCTGTTCCGCATCACCGACGTCTCCGCGCACTGCGACCTGCCCTGCGGTGTGTACGACCCCGCGCAGGCCCGCATCGAGGCCGAGTCGGTGAAGGCGATCTGCGTCAAGGTCGCCGACAACGACGACCCCGACTTCCGGATCCGGGCGGCGATCATCAAGGAGCAGCGCTCCGAGCTGGTCAAGCACCACCTCTGGGTGCTGTGGACCGACTACTTCAAGCCGCCGCACTTCGAGAAGTACCCGCAGCTGCACGCGCTCGTCAACGAGGCCACCAAGCTCGCCGGAGCCGGGGGCACGAAGGGCACGTTCGACGTCGCCGCCGCCGACCAGCTGCTCGCCAAGATCGACGAGATCGCCACGATCTTCGCCGAGACCAAGGCCGCCTGACACCTCACGAACAGCGGTTCCGGATGACGCCCGCGGCCACCCGCCGCGGGCGTCACCGCGTCATCCGGTAGGTGCGGCAACGCCATCCGGCCGGTCAACCCGTCACCCGATGGGCCACACTGTCATCGGCTCGGGCGCACCCTCATCCGACCGGCCGCACCGTCGTCCGACCGACTGCACCATCATCCGGCCGACCGCGCCCTCATCCGGCCGACTGCACCCTCATCCGGCCGACCGCACCGTCATCGGATCGGCCCCACCGTCACCCGGCCGGCCGCACCGTCATCGGGTCGGCCCCACCGTCACCCGGCCGGCCGCCGCTGTCGCCGGGCGCGCGCGGGTCTCACCTCGACGCGCGGATATCACCTCGACAGAGGGTCGACGCACGCGACGCTGCCACCTGTCCCGCGCATCGTCGACCATCCGGTCGGGGTGCCGGCCGACCGCCGCGGCTGATGCACTGCCGCCAGGACGCCGGGACTTTTTCCACAGGCGCAGGCTGCCCAGGTGACCGGCAACTACACGATCAGTACGTTGGGTGCCGTGGGAGCCGCTGTCGGAGCGGCTCAGGAGGGATCGGGATGCCGGGTCGGCGGGTGTGGCTGATGGCTGGGCTGGGGGCGGCGGCCCTGGTCGTGGCGGTGCTACTGGGTGTGGGCATCGCGGGGTGGTCCTCGCAGGACACCCCGAGCGCGGCGGAGTTGAACGAGAGTCTGCGGGCGCGGCCATCCTCGACAGCGGCGAGCGGGTCCGCCACCGCGTCGCCGTCAGCGTCGGGTTCGGGGTCGGGTGCGAGCCAGCCGGGCACGGCGGTGCCGGCGGCAGCACGAGCGCAGACCGAGGCCGGCGCCGAGGCCTTCACGCGGTACTTCATCGACCAGCTGGCCATCGCGTGGATGGAGCCCCGAGCCGGCCTGATCGCCTCACTGAGCGACCCCAAGTGCACGTTCTGCACGAAGTCCGAGGCTCAAGCGAAGGAGTACGTGGCCAAGGGATACCAGTTCGATAGCCGCCCGGTCGAGGTGCTCAAGGTGGAGCCCTTCGGTGGGGCACCGAAGAACCAGCAGTTCCTCGCCGTCACATTCCAGCAGTTGCCCACCGCCGTTGTCGACCAGAGCGGCAAGGAAGTCGACAGGCAACAAGGCATGGACGAGGAGTTGTACGTGATTGTCGCTTGGCGCCAATCTGGCTGGCAGTTGCTCGAGATCGAAGGTAAGGAGTGAGTGGCGTGCGCCGACTTGCTGCAGTAGCGATCTGCGCCGTCGTTTTTCTGTGTGTGCCGACGGCCGCCTGGGCCGATCCAGACTTTCTTGGCAAGAAGGGCAACTCAGGCGTTCACGTGTCGGGCTTGTCGCGGGGGGCCACCCAGGCGCTGGCGAGAAACCACTACAAGAGCGCCACCGCACCCAAGCCGCCGTTCTACGACTACGCCGCCGTGTCGCTGTGCGGCGGCCAGCCCGGCGAGGCGAACTCTGACCTCTTCTGCGGACGCGCCGTCGCGTTCTGCGCGAACAACCCACCCGACGCCCGCGGACCTGCGGTCGCGATTCACCGCCGGGAGGTGACCAAGGCCGGCCGACCCGTGACCGGCGCAAGAGGGCAGTGGGACCAGGTCGCCATCACCTGCTTCCCCGACGCCGTCCCCGGCGCCGACGACGTGCTCACCATCGCCATGCTGCAGCGGGCGTTCCGCGACACCGACTTCACCGTCACCACCGTGAACATCCAGCCCGAGGGCGACCTCACCCTGGTCAACCTGCCCACCTATTTCCAGACCATCTTCCCCACCACAGGCTACGGCCCCGACGAAATCGACACCGTCACCCTCCTCGGCCAGCCCGTCCAGATCCGCCCGATCGCCAAAGACGTCACCTACCACCTCGGCGCCACCACCACCGGACCGGTTATCGGCCCCACCACCTCCCTCGGCGGGCCCTATCCCGAAGGCGACGTCATCGCCACCTACCCCGCCGCCGGGACCCACGCCGTGCGCGCCGACATCACCTACACCGGCCAGTTCCGCGTCGACGGCAGCGCCTGGGTCGACATCCCCGGCGATGTCGTCATCCGGGGCACCCCGGTCACCCTCACCGTCAAGGAAGCCCGGTCCCGCCTCGTCACCGGCCCGGGAGGGTGACCCTCGAACCCGGCACTCTGTCCGGTCCAGCGTCATCCAGCGACTCAGAGCGTCGGCGCCATCCGGCAGTGCGAGGGCGTCATCCGGCGGGGATGGTGACGACGTAGACCTCGCCCGTTCCGGTGAGCGCCACTGCCCCGTCGCCCGCCGGCACGAACGCCGACTCCGCATCGCCGAGCTGAAGCTCGCCCGACGCCGTATGGAGTCGCACCTCGCCGCGCAGGCAGAACACCAGCCGTGGCCCGGCGCCCGGGAGGTCACGTCCCGGGGTCACCCGATGAAGCACGAACCGGTCGGAGGCACTGTCGAAGACCTCGAGCCCGGGCTCGGCGACCCGCCCCCGCCCACCGACTCCGATGGCGCGCGGGTCGACCACGCGGAGCAGCTCGGGCACGTTGACCGCCTTGCTGGTCAGGCCCGCGCGAACGACGTTGTCGGAGTTGGCCAGCACCTCGATGCCGAGGCCGCTCACGTAGGAGTGCAGCACGCCCGCGGCGACGTCGACGTACTCCCCCGGATGCAGCACCCGGTGCCGCATGAGCAGGAGCACGACGAGGCCGATGTCGTCGGGGTGGTCCTCGGCGACCCGGGCGACCGCCGCGCAAGCGGCGCCGATCTCGTCGTCGGTCGCCTCTACGCGCACGCATCCGGCCACGACGGTGCGTGCCAGTTCGGCGACGTCGGTGGCTGGGGTGTGGAGCACCGCGGCGAGCAGGGCGTGCTCGGGATCGGATGCCGTCGCGGTCGCGGCGACCAGCTCGGTGAGGTGCGGCACGGCGAGCCGGGCCGCCACCTCCGCTACTTCGGCGTGCGGGCGCAGCCCGGCGAACACCTCGAACGGCGAGATGGCAAGCAGCAGTTCGGGTTTCGCCTCGTCGTCGACGTAGACAGTGTCGCCGGTGCGGGCACGCTCCTCGCGCGCCTGCTCGGCGGTGGGGTGCACCTGGATGGAGATGGCGCGGCCCGGCGCGAGCACCTTGAGCAGGAACGGCAACCGCGGCCCGAACCGCTCGACGCACTCGGCGCCGAGCTCGGCCACGGGGTCGGCGGCCACGACGTTGGCGAGGTGCGGTTCGCCCGGACGGTCGGTGCCCGACGGCCCTGCCTCGTGCGCCCCCATCCACAGCTCGGACTCCGGCTCGGGCGTGGGGATGGCGCGCCCCTGCAAGCTCGCGATCGAGACGTGTGACCCCCAGGCGTCGGTGAAGACGACCGGTGACAGGCGGTCCACGACATCCTCGGCATTGGGGGCTCGGACGGCTCCCGATGCTAGCGGCTGGGGTTCGGACTCTTGCTCAGCGGGCAGCCTCAGCCCACCGATACGGCGCGACCCCTCGCGGGCTCAGCGCGCAGTCGCGCCGTCGGTACGGCGCGACTCCGACCGTCCGGCGGACCGGTCGAGGGCCACCCGGGCGAGGGCGTCCACGACATCGGGGTCGTACTCGTAGCCGAGGCCGAGGTTGATCCGCTCCATTGCAGCGGAGACGGCTTCGGGCTCGCGGCTGCCCTCGGTGAGGTCGTCGAACGCGTTGGCGACCTTGATGATCCGCGCGGCCATCGGCACCTCCTCGTCGAGCTCACGCACCATCCGGTACGGCGTGGTCTGGGCTTCGACGAGCGCGGCGACGTCGTCGAGACCACCAGCGGCGCGGATGATGCGCGCCCCCTCGTCGGCGATGTCCCGCTGGTCGGTCGGTGCGGCGAGCACGGTGGCGCCGCCAGGGATCGGTTCGAGGAGCGAGATCTGCCCGAGATCGTGGAGCAGCGCCGCATACTCGAGGTCACGCAGCGGCCGCTCCCCGAGCCCGAGCATCCGCCCGATCCGCACCGACATCGCAGCGACCCGCTCCGCATGGTGCACCGGCGTGTACCCGCCGTGCTCGGTGAGATGGGAAAGCGTTCCAATGAGTTGCCGGTTCGTCTCCCGGTTGCGGATGTACTGGCGTACCGCGAGGTAGGCGATGACGAGCGGGAACAGTGCGGCAGGAAGTGAGAGCAGGCCGAGAACAGGTGCCATGAAGGCGACCATCGGCCCGATGGCGACCACGG
>JBOFLR010000067.1:0-8900 GCA_051657965.1 Dermatophilaceae bacterium | reverse complement strand
TGGATACCGTGAGCCGCCGTCCACGCTCGGACGACGGCGCCGAGAGCGTCCGGCAGGGTCGCCGCCTCGAGGCCGGCGGGCGTCAGGTCCAGCACCGACCGCCGGGCCTCGGTCAGGGCTTCCCGAGCCAGCCGGAGCGCCCGGTCGTGACGGTCGCCGTTCACCGACGCCTCCAGCTGGGTCACGATCCCGGCAAGGCTCTGGGCGAGGGTGTCGTGGATCTCGCGCGCCAGGCGCTGTCGTTCCTCCTGGACACCGGCGCCCTTCGCCCCGGCGAGCAGCTGCTCGTGCAGGGCGACGTTCTCGGCCAACGCCTCGCGCAGTTCGGCGTTCAGGCGTTCCAGCTCCGCGTTGCGCTCCTCGGTGAGGCGTCCGATGCGGGAGAACACGGTGACCAGCCCCAGGTTGACGAGTGCCAGGGCAGCGAAGGCGAGGCCCTGGGTCGCATCGTCGGGTGGGAAGCCGCCGGACTGCGACCCGGCTTGCGTCACCGCGACGACACCCAGACCCAGGTGGGTCCACCGCCGCGGGAGGGACTCGGCAGCGTCGAGGAAGCCGACGAAGGCGAAGATGCCGAAGAACGGGTTCAACCAGCACAGCACGAACGCCAGGGTCGTGCGTCCGACCCAGTGGATCGCGCCGCCGCGAGGGACGACCGTCATCCATCCGAACGTCGCGGCAGCGACGGCGAGGGTCGCCATGAGTTCGGCGACACTGTCGCCGAGAGACGGCGCCGCGAGGGACGCCACGAGCACGGCCACGAGGAGGAGGCCCTGCGGGAGGAGCCGCACTACGCGTTCGTCGTCGAGAGTGGGCATCGAGAGCATCCTCCCAGGGCGAGAGCGCCCGGTCAGTGACGTCGTACGGCGACGACCGCGAGCAGTCCGAGCACGAGCGCCCAGCCCCCGGTCACGCAGAGGTCGGCCGTGTCCGGGAAGCGGCCCACGGTCGCGTCTGCCAGGGCCTGCACCCCCGCCCCGAGCGGGGTCAGTTCCACGACCGTCCGCAGGGTGCCGCTCATCGCCTCCACCGGGAAGTAGACGCCGGCGGTGAACATCAACGGGATGAACGCCACCATGCTGAGCAGCCCACCGGTGCGCGGGTTCGATGCGACCGAGGTGACCAGCGCTCCCACGGCGGCGACGGCGGTGAGCGTGAGTACGAGGGCCACGGCGTAGCCACCGATCGACCCGGGGAACGGGATGCCGAAGACCACGCGGGCGAGCACCAAGGTCCCGGCGACCGACACCAGCACGGCGGTGGCGTGGAGCGCGACTTGCGCGAGGAGCAGCACGGCCGGGTCCAGCGGGGTGGTGCGAAGCCGCCGCAGCACACCGGACTCGCGGTAGCCGAGGATGACGGTCGGCATGATCTGGACCGCCGCCAGGATCATCGCCATGAGGACCACCGTCGGGGTGTACAGGCCCACCACCGACTGCCCGCCCAGATCCGCCGACGGCTCGCGGAAGGAGGGCACGGCACCGAGGACGAGCAGCAGCGCTGACGGGAAGAGCACGATCGACACCACTGCCCCCGGTTCTCGGGCGAACAGGCGCGCCTCGGTCCGCAGCACGATGGCGGTAGCGGTCGACATCAGGACTCCGTCTCGGCGGTCTCGAAGCCGGCCGCGGTCGTCAGTACCACGTAGGCGGTGTCCAGACCGCCGTCGGCGACCCGGAGCTCTCCAGGGGTGACGCGTTGTCGTCGCAGGTCGTCCAGCACGGCGAGGCTGCTGAGGTCCGAACCCGTGATGGTCACCCGGCCGCCGCGGTGCTCGACGGAGGTCACCCCGGCGAGATGGCGCAGCGACTGCAGGTCGATGGTCTGGTCGGGCACGAAGGAGACGACGGTCGCCGACGCGGCCGCGCGGACCAGGCCGGCCGGTGTGTCCAGCGCGGCCACCCGACCGGCGACGACCAGAGCGATCCGGTCGCACAACACCTGCGCTTCCTCCATCGCATGGGTGACCAGCAGGACGGTCACCCCGTCGGCCTGGAGGTCGCGCACGACATCCCACACGTCGCGTCGTGCCTGGGGATCCAGGCCCGTGCTGAGCTCGTCGAGCACGGCGACTCGCGGCCGGCCGACCAGGGCGAGCGCGATCGACAGCCGTTGCTGCTGCCCGCCGCTGAGCGACACGAATCGGGTGTCCGTCACCGCGCCGAGGCCGAGCCGCTCGACCAGGTCGCGCCACGGTCGCGGATCGGCGTACAGCGAGCTCCACAGCCGCAGGGCCTCGCGCACCGTGATCTTCGGCTGCAGCCGGCTCTCCTGGAGCTGGACGCCCATCACGGGAGCCAGCTCCTCGCGCTGGCTCCACGGGTCCAGCCCCAGCACGCTCACCGAGCCCGCGTCCGGGGCCCGCAGCCCGGCGACGGCCTCGACCGTCGTGGTCTTGCCGGCTCCGTTGGGCCCGAGGATGCCGAACACCTCCCCGGCCACGACGTCGAACGACACGTCGTCGACGGCGACCTTGGCGCCGTACTGCTTGCGTAGGCCCCGTACCGAGACCGCTGGGCTGCTCATGCCGACCAGCCTCGCCCGCGGAACCAGCTGCCCGCGTCGGGGAACCGGCTGCAGGTGTTGTCCACCGATCGGCGATGGACCGGCCCGGCGCTGGACGCCGACCCGGTCCGCGTCATCCGGTGAGGCCGCTGCGCGGACTTGACCGTGCCGCGACGGCACGGTCTGCACTGGTACCCGTCCGCTGCCTGGCCGGTCCGGCACCGACGCCGGATGTCGTCGGCGCCCGGCCATCCATCCACTGAAGGAGAACGCGATGCCTCCCATCTACGACAGTCTCCAGGACCTTGCCGCGCAGGTGCCGGCCTTCCTGCAGCCCCTGATCGTCGCGCTGGCGGGGATGATCCCGTATGTCGAGGGCGAGGGATCGGCCGCGCTCGGCGTCGTCGCCGGGCTGAACCCGGTGGTCGCCGGCGTCGCGGGCGCGGTCGGCAACTTCCTCAGCGTCGTGCTCGTCGTCACGCTCGGTGCACGTGCCCGTGCAGCCGTCGTCGCGCGCCGGGCCGGCCGTTCCACCTCGGTCCCTGCCCACGCGGCAACGGCCGGTGGCTCCGGTGCCGGCGGCACGGGGACCACCGTGCTGGAGCGTCCCGACCAGCCCGGCAAGCCCAAGTCGAAGGGACGCCGCCGGCTGGAGCGCTGGCTCGTGCGGTTCGGCGTCCCCGGCGCGAGCCTGCTCGCACCGCTGGCCCTGCCCACCCAGTTGACCGCGGCAGCCTTCGTCGCCGCTGGAGTAGGCAGGTCCCGAGTGCTGGTCTGGCAGGCGATCGCCATCGTCCTCTGGACCGGAGCGGTCACCCTCGCGGCGACGGGTGCCATGCGCGTGCTCGCGACGTGAGCGCGCGTCATCCCCCGGCGAGCGGGTCAGCGCCGCAGGTCCGGGCTGAGCTCGTGCATCCGGCGCAGCACGTCGACCTGGGCGTCGTTGTAGAACTCGAGCACGGCCTCCTCGGCTGCCCGGCGGGCGAACGCTGCGCCGCGTGGGGCGTCGGCGTGCTCGTGTGAGAGATTCGGGTGCGCGGCGCGGCGGGCCTGCGCGTAACCGACGAGCCGCTCGGCGAGTCGCTGCCTCGTCCCGTCGTCGGCGTCGTCGGCCAGGTCGTCGAACTCCCGCGCCACCGGGTCCTCGGGCAGGTCGGCCAGCAGGTCGACCCAGGTCTGCATCCCGCGGGGACCCAGCACGCGGGACATCACCGCGACGTACTTGTGGTCGGCCTCGGTCAGCCCCGCGGCCGCGGCCGGGCTGATCGCCGACGGGAGGTCCGTCGGCACCCCGTCACGCAGGATGCGGCCGATCTCGGCGCGCGCCGCCTGCATCCGCTCGATGACGGCCGCCAGGTCGGCGTCCCGCGCGCGCAGCGCCTCGGCGGGGTGCTCGTCGGCGTCGCCCATGGCCGCGATCTCGGCGAGCGGCACGCCGAGCTGGGCCAGCCGGGTGATCCGCAGCAGCCGGACCAGGTGGGCGGCGCCGTACTCCTTGTAGCCGTTGCTGCGGCGGTGGGGCTCGTCGAGGAGCCCGACGTCGTGGTAGTGCCGCACCGCGCGCAGGGTGGTGCCGGCGAGCTCGGCGAGCTCCCGCGTGCTCCAGGCCACGATCCGATGCTATTCGCCCGCGACTTGACTGTGCCGCCGCGGCACAGTGTGAGGTGGATGCATGAGACGACGAACACCGGCCTCGCTCATCAGGTCCGCCGCTGTTGCCGCCGCTGGTCTTCTCGGCGTCGCGCTCGCCGGCCCGGCCGCCGCCGCACCCGCCGCACCCACCGTGCCCGCACCCGTGGAACGTGCGCAGGCCGCTCCGACCACGGCGCCGGTCACCCACGCGCAGAACGACCGCGTCCCGCAGGGCGCCGTCTGGACCCAGCACTACTTCCCGTCCGCCGACCGTTCCGGCGCCGAGCTGCACGCCGACGTGCTCCTGCCCGAGGATCTGACCGCGGGGGAGACGGTGCCCGTCATCCTCTCGGTGGGGCCGTACTTCTCGCACTACGGCGAGCTCGCTCCCGTGGAGCAGCGGACCGGCCCGTCGTCGCGGTTCACCGACCTCGTCGAGGGCGCCGACCTCTTCGACCGCGGGTATGCCTTCGTGATGGTCGACTCCCGCGGCTTCGGCGGCTCGACCGGCTGCCTCGACTTCGCCGGACCTCGCGAGCAGGCCGACGTGAAGGCGGCGATCGCCTGGGCCGCGGCCCAACCGTGGTCGACCGGAGCGGTGGGGATGTACGGCAAGTCGGCCGATGCCACCACCGGCCTGCTCGGCAACAACCTCGACCAGGACGCGCTCAAGGCCGTCGTCGCGCAGGAGCCGATCTGGGACCTGCACCGCAACACCTATTCGGGCGGCGTGCCGCGCACGACCCTCGTCAACGTGCCGACCTCCTACAACGCGATCGCGCAGATCCCTGGCATGGATGACGACGACGCGCGGTATCAGGAGAACGCCGCCTACGAGGTGGCCAACCCGCAGTGCCTCTCCCGCAACCTCGCCGGCTACACGATCGCCGACCCCGAGGCGCGGTTCTGGCGCGACCGCGACATGGCGGCCCGGGCGCAGGGCAGCGACACCCCGCTGCTGTTCACCCAGGGCTTCCTCGAGTGGAACACCGAGGCCGAGGGCATGGACGAGTTCCTCGCGGGCCACCAGGGGCCGCAGCGCGGTTGGCTCGGCCAGTGGGACCACGTCAGGGGCAACGACCGGTTCGAGGACGGCCGGCCGAAGATGGGTCGCGAGGGCTGGTTCGCCGAGGTGATGTCGTTCTACGACGAGTACCTCAAGGGGGTCGAGCCGTCGACGCGCTACCCGAACTTCGCCGTGCAGGACAGCACCGGTGAGTGGCGCGGCCAGGACACCTGGCCGGTCGTGGAACGCACCGCTCGCGTCGGCCTCGGCCGCGGCACGTACGTGGATGACGGTCGCGCCGCCAAGGCCGGCCGCAACGCCTATGTCGTGCGGTCAGCGCCGGTGAAGGAGGCGACCCGCATCACCGGCACGCCGAGCGTCTCGCTCACGGCGCAGGGCCGCGGCAACGTCATGGTCCGGCTGCACGACGTGGCCCCCGACGGCACGGCGGTGATGTTCGACGAGCAGGTCTCGGTGATCCAGATGCGCGGGACGACGATCGACCTCAAGTCGACCGACTGGACGCTGAAGGCCGGGCACGCCCTGGCCGTCGAGATCGGCACCGTCCAGCCGGAGGGCGAGGACCTCCCGGCGGCCTTCGGGCCCGGCCGCGACTGGGTCGACGCCCCGTCGAAGCAGCGGGTGCGCGTGACGGCGGCACGCCTCGACCTGGCCCTCGACAGCCCGAGCGACGACCGCCCGACCCAGGGTTCACCGGCTCCGTACCTGGAGGTGTACCGCGACGTGCGCACGTCCGGCCTGCCCGGCGGCCGCGCGACGTTCACGCTGCCGAACCCGGCACGCTGACCCCCGCCCACCACGGCGGATGACGCCCGTTCCACCCGAGGTGGGCGGGCGTCATCCGGCACCGGAAGTCCGGTCTCAGTCGTCGAGCGAGGCGAGGATGCCGGTGAAGGTCGCCGAAGGGCGCATCACCGCGGCCGCTTTGTCGGGGTCGGGGCGGTAGTAGCCGCCGATATCGGCCGGTGTGCCCTGGACCGCGATCAGCTCGGCGTCGATGGCCTCGGCGTGCTCGGCTAGCGCGGCGGCGACGGGCGTGAAGACCGCGGCGAGCTCGGCGTCATCCGTCTGGTTCGCGAGCTCGTGCGCCCAGTACCGGGCGAGCCAGACGTGGCTGCCCCGGTTGTCGATCTGGCCGACCCGCCGGGCCGGGGACTTGTTCTCCTCGAGCAGGGTGCCGGTGGCGCGGTCGAGTGCCTCGCCGAGCACGCCGGCGCGGGCGTTGCCGTTGGTCGCCTCGTGGCGGAAGGACTCGGCGAGCGCGAGGAACTCGCCGAGGCTGTCCCAGCGCAGGTAGTTCTCGGCCACGAGCTGCTGCACGTGCTTGGGGGCCGAGCCGCCGGCGCCGGTCTCGAACAGGCCGCCGCCGTTCATCAGCGGCACGACCGAGAGCATCTTGGCGCTCGTGCCCAGCTCGAGGATGGGGAAGAGGTCGGTGTTGTAGTCGCGCAGCACGTTGCCGGTGACCGAGATGGTGTCCTCGCCGCGGCGGATGCGCTCGACGGAGAGCCTCGCCGCCTCGACCGGCGGCAGGACGCGGAGGTCGAGCCCGTCGGTGTCGTGCTCGCCGAGGTACTGCTCGACCTTGGCGATGAGGTTGGCGTCGTGGGCCCGGCCGGCGTCGAGCCAGAACACCGCCGGGGTGGCGGACGCACGGGCGCGGGTGACGGCCAGCTTGACCCAGTCGCGGATCGGGGCGTCCTTGGTCTGGCAGGCTCGCCAGATGTCGCCGGCGGCGACGTCGTGCGTGGTGAGTACCTCGCCGGCGGCGGTGACGACCTCGACGCGACCGTCGGCGGCGATCTCGAAGGTCTTGTCGTGGCTGCCGTACTCCTCGGCCTTCTGCGCCATGAGGCCGACGTTGGGCACCGAACCCATCGTCGCCGGGTCGTACGCGCCGTGCGCCTTGCAGTCGTCGATGACCGCCTGGTAGATGCCGGCGTAGGAGGAGTCGGGGATGACGGCGAGCGTGTCGTGCTCCTCGCCGTCGGGGCCCCACATGTGGCCGGAGGTGCGGATCATCGCCGGCATCGAGGCGTCGACGATGACGTCGCTCGGCACGTGCAGGTTCGTGATCCCCTTGTCGGAGTTGACCATCGCCAGGCGCGGGCCGTCGGCGAGGCCCCTGTCGATGGCCGCTCGGACCTCCTCGCCGTTGGGGAGGGCGGCGAGGCCGTCGAGGATGGAGCCGAGGCCGTTGGCGGGGGAGAGGCCGGCGGCCTCGAGGTCGGCGCCGTGGGTCTCGAACACCTCGGGAAGGAAGGCCCGCACGACGTGGCCGAAGACGATCGGGTCGCTGACCTTCATCATCGTCGCCTTGAGGTGCACCGAGAACAGCACGTCGTCGGCCTTCGCACGGGCGACCTGCTCGCGGAGGAACGCGTCGAGGGATGCCGCGCGCATCACCGTGGCGTCGACGACCTCGGCGGCCTGCACTGGCACGGCATCCTTGAGCACCGTGACGGTGCCGTCGTCGGCGGTGTGCCGGATGGTGAGCGTGTCGGCATCCGGGACGACGACGGACTGCTCGTTCGAGCGGAAGTCGTCCTTGCCCATCGTCGCGACGGACGTTGTGCTGTCGGGATTCCAGGCGCCCATCGAGTGCGGGTGCTTGCGCGCGTAGTGCTTGACCGCGGCAGGCGCGCGACGGTCGGAGTTCCCCTCGCGCAGAACGGGGTTCACGGCGCTGCCCTTGACCTTGTCGTAGCGGGCACGGATGTCGCGCTCCTCGTCGGTGCGCGGGTCGTCGGGGTAGTCGGGGATGCCGTATCCCTGCGACTGGAGCTCCTCGACAGCCGCCTTGAGCTGCGGCACCGAGGCGCTGATATTCGGCAGCTTGATGATGTTCGCCTCGGGCGTGGTGGCCAGCTCACCGAGCTCGGTCAGGGCGTCGCCGACGCGCTGCTCCTCGGTGAGCCGCTCCGGGAACTGGGCGAGGACACGGCCGCCGAGCGAGATGTCCCGGGTCTCGACATCGACACCCGCCGAGCGCGCGAAGGCCTGCACCACCGGGAGGAACGAGTAGGTGGCCAGCATGGGGGCCTCGTCGGTGAGCGTGTAGATGATCGTGGCCATGGGTGCGTCGTCGCTCCTGGGGTCGTCGTGGTTCTCGGTGTCGCCGATGGCGGACATCTCTTGATGTCAAGAAAAACGGTATCGGACTCCGGGCACCGACGGTAGCGGGGCAGGATGTGCCGGTGCTCCTCGCCACCGCCAACGTCAACGGCATCCGGGCCGCCCTGCGACGCGGGGGTGTGGCCTGGCTCGACGCGTGCGGCGCCGACGTGGTGACGCTCCAGGAGGTGCGGGCGTCATCCGAGCAGCTGCGGAACGCGCTCGGCGACAGCGGGTTCGCGTCCTGGGAGGTCGTCGAGGAGCCGTCCGCCAGCACCGGGCGCGCCGGCGTGGCGGTGCTGTCGCGGCATCCGGTGGCCGGGGTCCGGCGCGACCTCGGCGAGGAGGCGGCGGAGTTCGCGGGTCAGGGCCGGTGGGTGGAGGTCGATCTCGAGGTCGACGGCAGGGTGGTCACGGTGGCCTCGGCCTACGTGCACACCGGCGAGGCCGGCACGCCGAGACAGCTCGAGAAGGAGCGTTTCCTCGCCGCGATCGGCGACCGGGTCGCAGCGTGGGCCGACGACGGCCGGATGGCGGTGCTCACCGGCGACCTGAACGTGGCGCACCGCGCCGAGGACCTCAAGAACTGGAAGGGCAACCGCGGCAAGGCGGGCTTCCTGCC
>JBOFLR010000066.1:0-8873 GCA_051657965.1 Dermatophilaceae bacterium | reverse complement strand
GACCCGCCGACCCTGGAGTGGATCTGCTTCCACGTGCTCGCCGAGTACACCCGTCACCTCGGCCACCTCGACATCGTCGTCGAGCTCGGCGACGTCCCGCCCGCCCCTTGAGAGGCCGAGCGAGGTACAGCGAGGAACGCCAGGCGGATGACGCCGAAGGCTGCCGGATGATGCCCGCGCCGTCGGTACGTCCGCGACGCGCGGCGGTCAGGGTGCGCCGGTCTCGGCTGGGCGATGGAGGGGACGCAGAGGTCTCTGCGTGACTCGGCTGAGCAACTCGGCAGTGGTCTGCCGGGCGACGTGCGCAGGGTGCGCCTCCGGAGTCAGCCCACTGGCGACGAGCACACCGTCGATGAGGATCGCGATGGTCTGTACGAGCCCCTCGGTATGGAGGTCCTCCTGTCCACCCACCGCCCGCACCAGGCCCCTGAGGTGTGCGTGCAGTCGTCGCTTGTGCGCGAGAACTACCTCTCGGCCGGGGTGCCCAGCGGGCAGCTCGCCAGCAGCGTTGACGAAGGGGCATCCTCGCCAGCCGGGTCGACGGGACTGGGCATCGATGACGTCGAAGAGGGCAAGTAGGACCGCGACCGGGTCCGTCTCCGAGCCGTGACCAGCGCTGGTCCGCGCCGCGTCGAGGAGGTGCTGCACGGTTCTCTCGCTCTGGTCGGCCAGCGCTACAGCGATCAGCTCGTCCTTCCCCCCGGGGAACTGCCGGTAGAGCGACATCTTCGCGACTCCGGCCGCCGCCGCGATGGCCTGGACGCTGGTGCGAGCCACCCCGTGCCGATACACCAGTCGGCACGTGGCGTCGAGGAGGCGTCGACGCACCGCGAGCGCGGCCGGAGCGTCACCGGCGCTGACATCCGTCGACATACGCACCATCCTTGATGAGACCGGGCGGTATCGGCCAGCGTGGCAGACATGAGACAGCTGAACTTCGAGTCGCCGAGCGTGCTGACCTGGTTCGACGTGCCCGAGCCGATCCTGGACAGGTCGACGGCAGCACTGGTGCGTCCGCTGGCGGTGAGCACGTGCGACTTCGACGGGGTGGTCCTGGCCGGCTGGCTACCCGTGACCGGCCCGGTACCACTCGGGCACGAGGGCGTCGGCGAGGTCGTCGACGTCGCAGAGGGGGTCGAGCGGTTCGCCGTCGGCGACCGGGTCGTCATCCCGTGGAAGATCTCCTGCGGGTCCTGCATCGCGTGTCGGCGCGGACACGACGCGCAGTGCAGCTCGGTCGCCTACGAGGCGTGCTACGGCTGGGGGCAGGCAAGCGGGCCATGGGGGGCATTCCTGGGAGACCTGGTGGCCGTCCCGTGGGCCGACCACATGCTCGTACCACTGCCTCCGAGTGTGGATCCAGTCGACGCAGCGGGCCTGTCCGACAACATCACCGACGGATGGCGGGCCGTAGGGCCGCCGCTCGCGGAGCGTCACGGCGGCAGCGTCCTCGTCGCCGGCGGCGCCCCACCCGGCAGCATCGGCCTGTACGCCGTCGCCGCAGCGGCCGCCCTAGGCGCCGAACGGGTCGTCTACGCGGACCACGACGATCGTCGCCGCGAGATCGCCGCGACCTACGGAGCGACTGGTCTGGACACGGCCGACGGCAGCCTGCGAGACCAGCTCGGCGTGGAGCGCTTCGATGTCGCGGTGGACGCCTCCGGCGACCCGGCGATGCTCCACGACCTCATCGCGCAGACCGCTCGTGCCGGGCACATCACGAGCACGAGCGCGGTGGTCCATCTCGGCGGACCCGTGCCGCTTCCGACGCGCAGCATGTACCGGAACAGCCAATCGTTCTCAACCGGCTGGGTGCACACCCGTCCGCTCCTGGATCGATCTGACGGTCCGCTCGCACTGCTGGCCTCGGGTCGCCTCGACCCGGCGCCGGTCACGACGTCCGTCGTGCCCTGGGATGACGTAGGCACGGCCCTGACCGAGCCGTTCACCAAGATCATCGCCGTGCGCTCGAGCATCGACAGGGAATCGGCCCGCAGGTCGCATCGGTAGCCGACGACGTCGCTGCTCGCCTCGACGGCCCGCGACCTGCGCCCGCGACCTGCGCCCGCGACCGGCGCCCGCGACCGCGACCGGCGATCGATGCAGGATCCCGGGCGGACGACGCGCGATACGGCGCGACGACGTGCTGCCGGTCGTGCACCCCGCGCCGGGGTCAGGATGCGCCGATCGGCTCCGCGGCGATCCAGACCCGCTCGGGCCGCGGGTCGGTGCGGGTCGGTGGGCGGTCGAGCGCGTGCTCGTCCTCGCGCACGACGACGTCGACCACCTCCACGGGCGTCGCTCCGAGCACGGTCAGGGACTCCGGTCGGTCCGCCGCGAACAGCACCAGACGGCGGTCGCCGGACAGTGTCGCCAACCGGTCACGTACCGCCGCCACCGCGACCGCAGCCGCCGCGGGGTCGCGCTGCACACCCGACGTCAGGAGCAGCACCTCGACCCCGCACATACCGCGCACCACCTGGGGCCACTCCCGTGCCGACCGCGAGTCGACCGCCAGCACCACATCCCCAGGGGCGAGCGCCGAGCAGACCGTGCGCACCGCGTCGAGTGAGCCTCGTTCGACGCCTCCGGACCGGTGCGGCCAGATGGCGAGCACCGCCGGTACCGCGGTCGCGGCCACGAGGAGCACCGCCACCGCGCGGCCGGCGCGCCCCGGCCCGGATGACGATGCCGTCACCCGAGGCATCGCGAGGCGGCCGCCGTCCATCCGAAAACCGCTGTCGCGCAACATCATCCGTACGTCGGACCACGTCGGGCCACGCCAGGCCCACGCTGCAAGCACCACCACGAGCACGACGACGAGCGGCAGCGCCACGAGCAGTCGGCGGTCGGCCCACGGATGGTCGGGGGTGATGCCCGGCCGCAGAAGAGTGAGCACGGTCGACCCGCTCGCCACCAGCAGGGCCGGCGCCCACGGCTCGAGCCGCCCCGACCCGAGCGACGACGTGAGCCGCCACACCAACACCGCGAGCACGAGGAGCGCCGCGACGAGCGCGACCGGCCCCGCGTACCACGACAGCCACGTCACGCTGTGCTCGGCATAGGTGCGCCCGCCGTCGACGGGCAGGCCCTGTCGCGCCTGCATCCCCGCCACGTATCGAGCGCCGGGATCGTTCGGGTCCTGTCGCACCACCTGCCACAGCGGCCGGGTCGCGAGGTAGAGACCGGTGAGCACCGCGCCACCGGCCAGGGCCCCCGGCAAGCGCCGGCCGACCGACTCTGGTACTCGAAAACCTCTGCGCCACAACGCCAGCAGGCCCACCGCCGCCGCCCCGGCCAGCACGCCGAGGGCGACCAGGGGCAGCAGGCTCCCGGCGATGTCGCCGAGATACCGCGGCGAGAGCCACAGCGCCGTCACGGCCGCCACCCCCGTGGATGCCGCGAGCCCGGATGCCGCCGACCGCACCCACCGCTCACCCACGATCGCCGCGATCGCGAGCACCGGCACGAGCAGCACCACCTCACGGAGCCCGTCGACACGCACCAGACCCGTGCCACCGATCAGCAGGCCCGCTACCAGCCCCGCACGACGCGTCGCAGCTCCGGATGCCGCGGCCACTCCCCCGCCCCAGCCCACCGACGCACCCGGCCCGGCCGACTCGCCCGGCGCGCCGGGCCCGGCGCGCCGATGACGCGCGGTCGCCGCGGTGAGCGCCAGCAGCCCGCCGCCGAGGGTGAGCAGCGCGAGCGGCTCGGAGTAGGTGGCGCGGGCGACGTGCAGGACCGGGAAGAGCACGCCCGCGAGACCGGCGGCGACCACTCCCCACCAGGCACCCGTCATCCGACCGACGAGCAGGCCGAACCCGAGGAGCGCAAGACCGGTGGCGACCGCCGGCAGCACCAGCGCGACCTCGGGCTCCGAGCCGCCGAGCCACCACCCGAAGCCGTAGACCACCGCCGGCCCTACCACGAACTGCGGCTGCACCGCCGGTCTCCCCTGCGACTCCACCTCGTAGAACGCCATGCTGCCCACACCGACCCCCGGCACGTCGAGAGCACTCGATGCCGCCAGCTCCGCAGGCACGGGCACCACGCGTTCCCCGGTGCGCGCCAGACTCACCGCCGCCTGCAGGTTGCTCGAGGCGTCGCGGTGCACCACGACCTGCTCGGAGCGCGTCGCCGCCGCGCCCACGGTGAACGCCACGCACACGGCCACCAGCGTGCCGGCGGCCGCACGCGACCCGCGGAGCCCGCCACGGCGGCCCACGGAGTGGTAGGGATCAGCACCCCGAGCGAGGCCGGACACGCGACGAGGCGACGCCACATCGGCGTCCGCCGCGAGGTCGGCGTCCGCCGCGTCCTCGGCGTCATCCGCTCCCTCGGCGTCATCCGCGTCGTCGACGTCCGCCGCGATGTCGGCGTCGTCGGCACTGTCGATGCCGGAGAGCGGGCGCACCAGCCACCAGGCCGCGACCGCCATGGTCGCCGCCGCGGCCCAGCCGACCCCGGGCGACCACCACCCCAGCCCGCCGAGAACGCCACCGGCCGCGGAGACGCCGACCACCCAGAGCGCGGCACCGAGCACCGCTTTCGTCAGCGCGACCATGCCTCGGGAGCGTAGCCGCGGGCCCGTTGCTACCGTCGGGCACCGTGGACCCCGCCGCGCCGACCCCTGCTGCGCTGCTCGCGGCGCTCGTGGCGAGCGACCCCGGCCGCCCCCGCATCACGTGCTACGACGACACCGACGGCCCCACCCGTGGCGAGCGGGTCGAGCTGTCGGCCCGGGTGCTCGCCAACTGGGTCGCCAAGGCGGGCAACCTCGCCCGCGACGAGCTCGACGTCGAGCCCGGCACCGTCGTACGCCTCGACCTCCCGCCACACTGGCGCACGCTCTACTGGGCCCTCGCGGTGTGGTCGCTCGGGGCCGTCGTCGAGATCCCCGGCCCGAGAGGTCCCGGGGGGCTCACGGGGGATGCGGGTGCCGCGACCCCCGGGGGCGCCCCCGGTGCGGATGACGCCCGCGCGCCGACCGACTCGCTCGACCTGATCGGTCCCCAGGAGGTGGCCGACCCGCCGGACGTCGTCGTCACCAGCGAGCCCAGCCCGGACGATACGCACCGAGCCGGGCTCGTCGTCGTCACCCTGGCCGCGCTGGCGCGGAGCGCGCCGGTGCCGGTGCCGGCCGGGGCCGTCGACGAGGCGCGGGAGATCGCCACGCACGGCGACGTGCTCGACCTCTGGGACACCCCGGCGCCCGGTGACCCCGCCCTGCGCGCCGGCGGCACCGTCATCCGCTACGGAGAGCTGGTACCGGCCGCCGGCGTGCCAGGTGAGGCCGCACCCCGAGTGCACACGTCGACCCGCGATACCGCCGTGTTTTTGCGAATCGCCGTGAACGCCTGCGTTGCAGGCGGTTCGGTGGTGCTCACTCGCGGCGAGCCGGATGCCGAGCTGCTCGACGCGCGGCTGCGCGCCGAGGGAGTCACCGAGCAGCGCTGAGCGCCACAGCCTTCCGCCGGCGATGGCTTGCTCCAGGTTCGAGCGGGAACTTCAGGACCACCCCACAAGACTTCCCCGGCACACCCGAAGATCCCGGGTCCGGGCGGGAACGTCGGGAGGGTGGGGATGAACGGGAGAGTCGGGAGAGCGAGGACGAACGGGACGAGGTGGTCAGCGCGGCATCCGCGCCTCGACGGCCCGCCAGGTCAGGGTCGCGACCACGCCGGTCTGCGCGATCCGGGCCTGCCGCTGCACCGACCTGACGGCGGCCTCGGTGGCCGGGCCGAACGACCCGTCGGCCGGGATCCGCAGGGCCCGCTGGAGCGCCTGGACGCCGGCACCACGTGAACCCCGCTTGAGCACGGTGCGCCAGTGCGGCAGCAGCGGGTGGGTGCGGCGCTCGAGCGCGTCCCAGGTGCGGCGATCGACCACCCCGGTGCCCGGCAGTCTCGCCGAGCGCTGGAACGCGGCGAGCGCGGCCTCGGTGCGCGACCCGAAGCGGCCGTCGACGGCCAGGCCGCCGAGGGCCTGCTGCAGGGTCCGCACCGCGGTACCGGCGGCACCCCGGCGCAGCACGGTCGTCTTGAGCGAGGTGAACGCGGTGCTGCTCGCCGCCGCCGCCGACGTCGCGGCGGACCCGGCGGATCCCGCCGAGGTCGCGGGAGACGACCCGGCCGAGGAGCCGCCGCTCGCCCCGGCGCTACGGCCCATCAAGGCGTTCCACACCGCACGGTCCGTGACTCCGGTGGCCCGCAGGCGCCTCGACGTCTGGTACTCCCTGACGCGTGCCTCGGTGGCCGGGCCGTACGAGCCGTCGGTGGCGAGCCGGCCCAGCGCCTTCTGCAGCGCGGTGACGGCCGGGCCGCGCGCGTGGCGCTTCAAGGTCAGGTGGGCGTACCTGGCGAGCGGATGGGCTGCCGCTGGCGTGCCGGCACTGCCCGCCGGGCGCGGCGGGGTGGCCGGAACCGACGGCGCCGGCGGCGGCGTCATCCGGCCCATCAGGGCGTACCAGGTGGCCTGGTCGACGACCCCGGTGGCGGCGATCCGCTTCGAGCCCTGGTACGCCTTGACCCGGGCCTCGGTCGCGGGGCCGTACGAGCCGTCGACCCGCAGACCGCCGACGGCCTTCTGGAGCACCGCCACCACGTCGCCCTTGGCGCCACGCCGCAGCACGGTGCGGGCGTGCCGCTCCAGCGCGTGCGGACGGCTCGGCACCGACCTCAGCGCCACCATCCGGGCCCAGGTGGCGTTGTCGAGCTCGGTGGTGGCCCGCACGCCGTGCGCGCTCTGCCACCTGCCGACCGCGGTGGCGGTGAGCGGGCCGAACCGGCCGTCCTGGACCGTTCCCACGGCCTTCTGCGCGAGCTTCACCTCGGCTCCGCCGGCACCCTTGCGCAGGTGCGGGTAGCCGCTCGAGGTGAGCAGCGGGGCCGGTGCCGCCACCGGGAGCGGCAGCACCGGCGTGCTGGTCGGGCCGGTGAGCGGTGTCGTGACGGCCTTGCCGGTCCACCAGGACGTGCGGGCGTACGCACCGTCCCAGGTGAAGGAGATGTGGATGTGATCGGTGTGCGGGGAGACACCGAAGTACGGCGCCCAGCCTCGCTCGGGCGCGTAGGCGCGCCACTGCTTCCGGTTCCAGATGATGTAGTTGATGCCGAACCGTCGGGCCATCGCGCCGGGTCGCCCCTGGGCGTCCGGTGCCGAGAGCCAGCGGGTGAGGGTGTCGGCCAGCGCGAGCTGCTTGGGGTCCTTGGCGCTGATCATCCAGTCCAGCGCACGGCCCTCACCGTGCTCGGCGGCGCATCGCCGCAGGATGCCGTACGTGCGGTTCCCGTAGGTGGAGTTGAGCAGCCTCGCGAACGCCACCGCCCCGGGTTGCGCCTCGGTGAGGCAACGCGTGCCCTTCTGATACGGAGGCGCCACGTCGAGTGCGCTGGGGAGCGGTCGGGTGGGACGCGGGACCGGCACCGACCCCGCGCCGGCGCTGCCACTCACCAGCGGGAAGGCGATCACCGATGCCGACAGCGCGCCGAGGGTGCGCACCGACGGGCGGCGCTCGCGGCGGCGAGCGGACGGCATCCGGGCAGGGGAGGGTAGGGGCAGGGTCACGACGAGCTGGCCTTTCGGACGTCTCGGCATCGGGAAGGGTCCCGACGCGCGCCCCGGCGACGGCTCGTCACAGGTGTCACACCTGTCATTCGAGATCACCGGGCACGACAGTTCTCCCACTGTTCACCGGGAGGCTGCAACCAGAACCGGCGAATTACAGATGTGTACTTCTGGTGTGCCGGCCGAACGGCCGATCCGGCCCCCCGTCGCCGACGAGCACGACCGGCGCCCCTGCGCCGGGTCGTCGGCACGGCCCGTGGTCACCGCCGGCCGACGCGGTGGCCTGCCATGGCGTCACTAGGGTGTGCACCATGGACAAGGTCGTCTCCACTCCCGCCGAGGCCGTGGCCGGGATCGCCGACGGGCACACCCTCGCCGTCGGCGGGTTCGGGCTCTGCGGCATCCCGTCGGTGCTCATCGCCGAGCTGCACCGGGCCGGCGTCGCCGACCTCGAGGTGGTCTCCAACAACTGCGGCGTCGACGACTGGGGCCTCGGGATCCTGCTCGGGGCCAAGCAGATCCGCCGCATGGTGTCGAGCTACGTCGGCGAGAACAAGGAGTTCGCGCGTCAGTACCTCGAGGGTGAGCTCGAGGTCGAGCTGACCCCGCAGGGCACCCTCGCCGAGCGGCTGCGGGCCGGGGGCGCCGGCATCCCCGCGTTCTTCACCCCCACCGGAGTGGGCAGCCAGGTCGCCGACGGCGGGCTCCCGTGGCGGTACGCGGATGACGGGTCCGTCGCCGTCGCCTCCCCCGCCAAGGAGGTGCGCGTCTTCACCGGGTCTGACGGCACCGAGCGCGAGTACGTGCTCGAGCCGGCGATCGTCGCCGACTTCGGGCTGGTGCGCGCCTGGAAGGGCGACCGCCACGGCAACCTCGTCTTCCGGCGGTCCTCGCGAAACTTCAACCCGTTGTGCGCGATGTCCGGCCGGGTCACGGTGGCCGAGGTGGAAGAGCTCGTCGAGCCGGGCGACCTCGACCCCGACTCCGTGCACCTCCCCGGCATCTACGTGCAGCGGGTGCTGCCGCTCACCGCCGAGCAGGCCGCCGACAAGCGCATCGAGCGGCGCACGGTCAGTCCCTCCCCCACGTCGAAGGAGTCCTGAGCATGCCGCTGACCCGTGAGCAGATGGCCGCCCGGGCCGCCGCCGAGCTCGAGGACGGCGCCTACGTCAACCTCGGCATCGGCCTGCCGACCCTCGTGCCCAACTACGTGCCCGACGACGTCGAGATCGTGCTGCAGTCCGAGAACGGCATCCTCGGCGTCGGCGCCTACCCCACCGAGGACGCCGTCGACCCCGACCTCA
>JBOFLR010000065.1:0-2349 GCA_051657965.1 Dermatophilaceae bacterium | reverse complement strand
AGCAGAACGTCACCGAGGAGCGGCTGGCGCGGGTGTACTCCTTCGACGCGGTCGGCTCGTTCGTGGCACGCCCCCTCGGCCTGGTGCTCGTGGGCCCGGTGACCGCGGTCACCGGGACGACGACGTGGCTGCTCGTCGTGGCGGCCGTCATGGCAGGCAGCTCCCTGCTCGCAGCCGCGGCGCCCGCCGTGCGCCGCCTCCAGCGACGCTGAGGGGCGCACGGATCAGGTCTCACGTTCCGCGGATGACGCCCACTCATCTAGGGCGTGTTGCGAAAGTCTCTCCGTCCGGGGCCTCGTGACGTGATGACGCCGGCTACGACGCCGAAGTCGTCGTGCTCGCCCCGGTTTCCGCGTCGTAGCAGGCGTCATAGGAGCGCATCGAGGACGCGGACCGTCTTTCGCAAGAGGGCCTGAGCCCGGCCGGCGGCCGAGCCCGATCACCCTCGGGGCTGGCCGACCTTCCAGAACCCGCAGAAGTAGACGTGTCGACGGTCGACGCCGTGCCGGACGAGCGCCCGGCGGGCACCTGCCGCCAGGCTGCTCTCGCCACAGGCCCAGGCGTACGCCACCGGGGCGCCGCCTGCCGCGAGGTGACGGTCGAGCGCGGGCACCAGCGCGCTGCCGGGCGCGCCTCGACGTACGTGAACCTCGGCATCGCCGAGGTCGTACGCGGTGAGCAGCGCGAGGTCGGGCACCTCGACGTGCACCTCGACACCTCGAGCCGTGGCGGCTGTCGCGCCACCCAGCGCCTCGAGCACGGCCGCCACCGAGGGCACCGCCGTCTCGTCCGCGACGAGCAGCTGCCGGCCCACGACCTCTGTCCCGCGATTCAGCGCGCCGGCCGCCCGCAGGCCGGCCCGGTCCCCCGGGCGCACCCGGCAGGCCCACGCGGAGCCCGGGCCGGCGTCGCCGTGGGTGACGATGTCGATGTCGATCCGTGCGCTGGACCGGTCGTGCGAGCGGATGGTGTACCAGCGCAGGTCGGGCCGCACGCCGTCGGGCAGCTCGGCGAGCGCGGCCCGGACGTTCGACGCGCCCGGGTCGGGCAGCACGAGGTCAGCGCCACGTCGCGGCATCATCAGGCTGACGTACTCGTCGGGCCCGCACCGCTCGAACGACGCCAGCTCGGGCGCCTCGACGGTGACCCGCCGCATCCCGCCGCCGAGGTCCGCGACGGCGGCGACCGTCATCCCGAACTGGGGCTGGTGCTCGCGCAGCACCGGCGAACCGATCGTCACGAGGTCCTCCTGAACGGGATGACGACCGGCGTGCCGGTCTCCGGGGCGGCGACCACGTGCGCGACGACCCCGAACACCGCCTCGATGACCTCGGGTGTCACCACCTCGCCGGGAGCGCCCTCGGCCACGACCCGGCCGTCGCGCATCGCCACCAGGTGGTCGGCGTACCGGGCGGCCATGCCGAGGTCGTGCAGCACCATGATCACGGTCGAGCCGTCGGTGCGGGTGAGGCCGTGCACGAGGTCGAGCACGTCGAGCTGGTGGGCGACGTCGAGGAAGGACGTCGGCTCGTCGAGCAGCAGCACCGGCGTGGCCTGCGCGAGCACCATCGCGATCCAGACCCGTTGTCGCTGACCGCCGCTCAGGCTGTCGACCGGTACCGCGGCGAGGTGTACGAGGTCGGTGCGCTCCAGTGCCGTCGCCACCGCCTCCTCGTCGGCGCGGCTCCACGGGCGGAACAGCCTGCGGTGCGGATGACGCCCGCGCTCCACCAGCTCGAGCACGCTCACCCCTTCGGGGACCACCGGCTGCTGCGGCAGCAGGCCGAGCCGCCGGGCCACCTCGCGGGTCGGCAGGGCGGCGATGTCGTCGCCGTCGAGCAGTACCGCGCCGCCGCGGGGATGCAGCAGCCGGCCGAGACCGCGCAGCAGGGTCGACTTGCCGCAGCCGTTCGGGCCGACGACGACGGTGATGCGCCCGGTGGGCACCGTGAGCGAGACGCCGTCGACGACGACCCGTCCGTCGTAGCCGAGCCGCACGTCATCCGCGCGGAGGCGGGCGGCCCCACCTCCCTGTGAATGTGGGTGAAGATCGTCGGCGAGGCGCCGGTATTCACCCACGTTCGCGCCGGGGGCGGGAGAGGCGGAGAGGTGGGAGGAAGCGGAGAGGTGGGGGGAAGCGGAGAGGTTGGGGGAAGCGGAGGTCAGGTTTGCCGGTCCGGGCTGGTCGACGGGCTGGGTCATGGTCATCGGGTCTCCGGGGTCGAGGTACGGGAACGGAGCATCCAGAGCAGCACCGGCGCACCGAGAGCGCCGGTGACGACGCCGACGGGCAGTGCCGTGTCGGGGACGGCGTAGGCGGCCACGTGGTCGGCGGCGAGCACGACGACC
>JBOFLR010000064.1:0-3047 GCA_051657965.1 Dermatophilaceae bacterium | reverse complement strand
CCGGCCTCGGCCTCGCCGACGCCGCCACGGGCGATGTCCACGGCGTAGAACGCGCAGACGACGAGCAGTAGCCCTCCGACGACGAACGGCATCGCCCGCGGCCCGACCGGGTCGTTGCTGCTCGCCACCGGCCCGATCCGGGCTGCGTCGACGATGACCACCACCCCGGCCAGGGCCAGGGCCGCACACAGTCCGAACTGCGCGCGGTCCCTGACCCGGCCGGTGGCCGTGACGGCGCCAAGACTCACCTCAGGCCAGGCCGAGGTTCTTCAGGATCTCGGCGACCTCGGCGTCCTGCTCCTTGAGGAAGGTGCCGAACTCGTCGCCGGTGGCGAACGCGTCGACCCAGCCACGCTTCTCGAGCTCGGCCTTCCACGCCGGTGAGGCGTGCATCTCGGTGAAGGCGTCGGTCCACACGGCCTTGTCCTCCTCCGAGATCCCCGGAGGCGCGACGACACCGCGCCAGTTCGTGAACTCGAGGTCGATCCCCTTCTCCTTCAGGGTCGGGACGTCCGTCAGGGCCGGGAGCCGCTCGGTCGACGTCACCGCCAGGATCCGGACGTCGCCGGCCTCGACCTGGTCGAGGAATTCGCCGAACCCGCTGGCGCCGAACGCGATCTTCCGGCCCAGCAGCGCGGGGAGGAGCTCGCCGCCGCCGTCGTAGGAGACATAGCTGACCGTCTTCGGGTCGATGCCGACCGCCTTCGCCAGCTGCATCGGGAGGAGGTGGTCGGGGCCGCCCGGCGACGAGCCACCGCCCACGGTGACCGCCTTCGGGTCCTTCTTCCACGCCGCGACGAGCTGGGTGATATCCGTGTACGGGGAGTCCTTCGGTACGACGATCGCACCGGCCTCCTCGATGAGCTTGGCGATCGGGGTGGTGTCGTTCAGTGACGCCGCCGACTTCTGGGTGTAGGCCGCGCCGACGACACCGAGGCCCATCTGCATCGCGAGCTTGCCGTTGCCCTTCTCGTTGACGACCCGCTGAAGGCCGACCGTGCCACCGGCACCGGCGAGGTTGAACACCTGGACCGGCCCGGTGATCTTCTCGGCCTCCATGACCTTCGCCGCACTACGGGCGGTGGTGTCGTAGCCGCCGCCCGGGCTGTTGGGGACCATGTACTGCAGGTCGGTGGCCGGGGCGCCGGCGGCCCCGGACTCCGTCGCCGCACCACCGCCCTCGTCCTCCGTGGCGCCGCACCCGGTGAGGGCGAGGGTGGCCGCGACGAGTGCGCCGAGGGTGATGCGGTGGAGTCTCACGTGGGGTTGCCTTTCCTGCAGGGGGGATCGGACGCGATGATCGTCGGGGGCGGCAGCACAGATGTCGCCGTTGTGTCGGCAACGGAGGTTGAGTTCATAGTGGTCACGCGCAGGCGGCGCCGCCCGACGCTGGCGGGTCAGCTCTTCGTCCTCCAGCTCGCGATCATCGTCGTCGTCCTCGTCGCCATCGCCGCTGTCTCGCTCGCGCAGTCGGAGGCGACGTTCGAGCGTGTCGAGAGCCGCCGGGTCTGGGCCATCGCCGAGCAGGTCGCCGCGAGTCCGCTCGTCCGCGCCAACCTCGACCGGCCGGATCAGCGTGCCGGCCTCGCCACGCTGGGGCAGGGAGTGGTGACCCAGACCGGAGTCACGACGGTGACGTTCGCCGAGCCCGACCTGGCCGTCCGGGTCTCCACCGACCCGACGTCCGTGGAACGTCGACTACCGGTCGGTCATCCGCGCGTCGCCACCGGAGGGAGCTGGTCCGGCACGCTCCGTCTCGAAGGCCGCGACCACCTGGTGTCGCAGGTGCCGGTCCTCGCCGGGGACGACAGCGACCCGGCCACGGCATCCCGGGCGGGCGAGCACCTCGGCACCGTCATGGTCGCCGAACAGATGCCGTCGACGCCCAGCAGGCTCCAGGGCACCTCGTCGTACCTGCTCACCTACCTCGGGATCGCCCTCGTGGTCGGGCTCGTGGGCTCGTGGCTGCTCTCGCGGCGCATCAAGCGCCAGACGCTGGGGATGGAGCCCGGTGAGATCGTGGGGCTCGCCGAGCACCGTGAGGCCATGCTGCGCGGCATCGCCGAGGGTGTGCTGGCTCTCGACCTCCAGCACCGGATCACCCTGGTCAACGATGTCGCCCGTCACCTGCTCGACCTCCCGGAGCACGCCATCGGGACCTCGATCTCGGACCTGCGGATCGAGGGCCGGCTGCGTGAGGTGCTGATCGGCGAGTGCCTGCGGCCACCGGGTACCGGGTACCGGGGCCAGGCCGCCGAGGCACAGGACGAGGTCGCCGAGGCACAGGACGAGATCGTCATCCGGCGTGGGAAGGTGCTCGTCATGAGCACGATGCGCGTGGTCAGCGGCGGTCAGGTGCTCGGCACCGTCACGACCATGCGCGACCGCACCGCGCTCGCCGACCTCGAGCGGGAGATCGGCTCCTTCCGTTCCACCGCCCACGTGCTGCGCGCGCAAGCGCACGAGTTCACCAACCAGCTGCACACGATCAGCGGGCTCATCCAGATCGGCGAGCACGAGGAGGTGGTCAAGTACGTCGACGCGCTGAGCGAGCGGCGGCACGCGCTCGACCTCACGGTCAGCACCCTCGTCCACGACCCGACGATCGCCGCGCTGCTCATGGCCAAGGCCGCCACGGCCAACGAGCGCCGCGTCGAGCTGACGATCACCGAGGACAGCCGGCTCGAGCGGCTGAAGGCGCACGACGCCGCCGATGTCGCCACCGTGCTGGGCAACCTCGTCGACAACGCGCTCGACCATGCGCCGACCGGCTCGGCACGGTCGCCGTTCGTGCGGGTCCGTATCCGCCAGGACGCGAGCACCGTCGAGATCGACGTCTCCGACTCCGGGCCGGGCGTCCCGGAGGACCTGCGGTCGTCGGTCTTCGAGCACGGTGTCACGACCAAGCGGGTGGACCCCACGGAGCACGGCGTGGGGCTCGCCCTGACCCGACTGGTCTGCCAACGGCGCGGAGGAGAGATCGATGTCGACCGGGTCGACGACGTCACCACCTTCGCCGCCCGGCTCGGGGTCTCGACCTTCGTGGA
>JBOFLR010000063.1:0-11744 GCA_051657965.1 Dermatophilaceae bacterium | reverse complement strand
GTCGGTGGTGGTGGTCAACGCGTCGAGCGAGGCGTCCCGCGTCTTCGGTTTGGGCAGTGCGGGCGTGGTCGCGGTCGAGGTCGGGCTGGCCGTGGGGGTCGGGCTGGCGCTCGGGCTCGGACTGGTCGACGACCGCGCTTCCGCGAGTGAGGTGCCGGTCGCGTCGTCGGGCGCGGTGAGCGCCTGGGCGACCAGGCCGCCGACGGCGACGACGGCGATGACGGCCGCACCGACGGACACTGCCCGCCACCGCTTCTTCGGGTCCATGCTCACCTGCTGCTCCTCCTGCGTGTGCTCGGCCTCACCCTACGACGGTGAGAAGACATGGATGACGGGGACCCGCTCGAGGCGGGCCCCCGTCATCCGTGATGGTGACCTGTCGGTCAGATGGTGCTGCGGCGAGCGCGGACGGCGGCCGCGCCGGCGGCGAGCGCACCCAGCACCGCGAGGGCGCCCAGGGTGGTCGTCATGGTGTTGCCGGTGTCAGCGGTGCCCGAGGGGACGCCCGACGGCGAGGAGTGCAGGCCGTCGATGGTCTGCACCGCGACGGCGAGGTTGTCGTCCTCGGCCGAGCCCCACGCGTACACGATGGTGGCCTGGCCCTCGACGACCGGCACGTCGGCCGGGCCGATCACCGGGTCGGTCGTGCCGGTGAGCGCCACCGACGCCGAGACGGTGCCGGCTGGGAGGTCGGCCTTCTGCTCGTTCGGGTTGGTGAGGTTCTGGAACACGGCCTCGCCACCGGCGAGCACGTCGACCGCCGGCGCGGCGGCGGTGTGCCGAACGATGAGGCGGCCGTTGCCGGCGTCGGTCTTGCTCACGTCGTTGGGGAATGCGGTGAGCACCGGGTCGCCACCCGCGTTGAGGTGCGCGGCCACGCTGACGTTCGCGCCACCCGGGACCTCGACGCCGTTGGCCTCGATGGCCGGGTCGCCTGCCGGGTCGCCGTTGGCGGGGAAGACGGCCAGGTTGTAGGTGCCCGCCGGGAGGTCGACCGGGTCGGTGACCGTGCCCGGCTCGAAGTCGGTGAGGATGGCCTCGTCGGCAGCGTAGGTCTCGTCGGCGCTGACGTACACGTCGACGGTGAGCCCGGGCACGCCGTGGAACACCACGACCTTCGCGTCCTCCGCCGCGGAGGCGGGGGTGGCGAGCACGAGGGGAAGGGCGGCGACGGCCAGGGCCGCGGATGCCGCGAGGGGCTTACGCATGATCGGTTGTCCCTTTCAACAGGTGGTTAGGTGATCCCTCTTCGGCCGGACCCGGCCGGGTGGATGCACCTAGGTGAGGCGACTCTCCGAGATGTGTGCTCGAAGCGGCCCGGGTCACGGTAACGGAGGCGCGCCGGTGCGGCAATGGCTCGCCGGTGCCGCACCGGTTCTAGCCGGCACACCGCTCGTACAGCACCGCATCGACGCAGGTCACGAGCCTGAGCTGGTGACCTGACCACGTGTCGAAGGTGGGATGCCGACCGGCGGGGTGGCCGTCATCCGGCCCGGCGGGTCACCGTCGGCGCTCGGCGGATGCCGGCCGCGGCGAGCCCGGCCGCGACCAGCGGCACCAGCACGCCGACGACGAGCAGCGACAGCCACGGGACGACGAGCACTCCACCGGTCAGCGGGATCTGCTGCTGGGTCACGGGGTCCCAGGTCTCGGACGTGAGAATCCTCGCGATGGCGATGCCGGGGACCAGGCCCACTGCCGCGCCGAGCAGGCAACCGACTGCAGCGAGCAGGAACGCCTGGGCGGCAGCCATGACCCGGCGGGTTCCCCTCGTCGCCCCCAGCGCGGCGAGGGTGGCCTGGTCGGTCTGCTGCTCGGCGATGGTGAGGGCCGTCGAGGTCAAGGTGACGACGAGGATGAGCAGCACGAACACCCCGAGCAGGATGGCGATCACGAGCTGGCCCTCGCGCTCGAACCCGCGCTCGACGTCCAATTGCGTGTCGTCGCCGAGTCGCAGCAGGGCTTGTTCGACCTGGGTCTGCGTGATCGCCGAACCGTCGGCCATCCGTACCGACAGCTCTCCCTTGGCGAGCGGCCAGCCCGTGGTGAAGGGTGAGTCGGCCGCGAACGCGATGTCGAAGCCGAACATGGCCCCCTTCACCGCTGCGGTCTGAGGCACGACCACGGCCGACACGGTCCGGTCCTGCTCGACGCGCAGATCGGTGACGCCATTCCCACTTCCCTCCGGATCGGGAAGGTAGGTCCCTCGGGCGACGCGGTGCTCGGAGCCCTCGAGCCCGCGCACCACGACCGCGCCATCGCGAACCCGCTGCGTCTGCGCGGCGTCGAGGCCGAGCCGGCGCGCGAGTTCGGCAGCCGGCAACATCAGCACGCCCGTGCTCGACCCGGACGCGTTCGCCTCCGTCCCCCTGACGGCGCACCGGCTCGGCGACCCGTCGGGCGTCGCGGTCTCGAGCGTGTCGGCCGGCTCGCATCCCGGTGGGACGACGTTCACGAACGCCGAGCGGTCGGATATCGCCTCTCCCTCCGGGCCGTAAGGAACGCCGAAAGCGGTGACCGGCTCGACGATCGACCCGGGTAGGGCATCGCGGACGGCGGTGGGTTCGAGCGGTCCGTCGTACCCGCTCACCAGGGCCTCGCCGACCAGCGTGTCGGGCGTGTAGTCGCGGCGCTGCTCTTCGGTGTCGCTCTCGAGCCCGGTCATGCCGAACGTCAAGCCGGCCACCGCGGCGAGCACCGCGGCCACCGACGGCGCACTGCGGGCTCGATGCCGGGCCAGGTCGCGTGCCGCCATGCGCAGGGACGTCGGCATCCGGCTACCGAGTCGGCCGACCGCCGCGAGGGTGAGCGGTACGAGGAACAGCGCTCCGACGATGAGCACCACCGCGCCGAGCGTCACGACGTATTCGGCGCCCAGGTCGCCGAGGAAGAGACCGACGTCGCCGTCCTCCACCGTCCAGGTGACCGCACCGGAGGCCAGGAGCACGAAAAGGCCCCCGACGATCGACAGCGCTGCCCCGAGTACGAAGAGCAGCCGGCTCGGCCGCGGCGAGACATTCTGGCCACGCATCACGCCGACGATGTCGAGCCGTCCGAGCCGCCGGGCCGGCAGCAAGGCGGCGACCACGGTGCTGACCAGTGCACAGCCGGCGATCGCCGCGAGGAACCCAGGCCGGATGTCGAGCGGCCCGCCCAGGCCGCCGCCGCCGTCACGCTCGGCCCAGCGGCCGGCAGCGGTGGCGCCGACCACGCCGAGCACGGTTCCGGCCACCGCCGACACGCCGCCGAGGACGAGGGCCTGCGAGAGTACGGTGCGCCGCATCGCGGCCGTGCTGGCGCCGTTGCTCGCAGCGAGCGCCAGGGTGCGGCGCTGCCGTGCGGCACTGACCGCGAAGGCCGGCCCGACGAGCAAGGTGCACGACACGAGCAGCATGGTCGAGCCGAGCACGATCAGCAGCCGGGTCTCGTCGTCTTCGAACCCTGCCGTGCCACCGATGCCGCTCGGCATCTCCGACTCCGCCGGCGGGTTGCGCAGCACCTCGGCAGAGACGACCAGGAAGCCGTACTTGTTCAGTTCACGCACCTCGGCCCAGGTGACCGGGTCCTTGCCGCGCACGATCCACTTCCCGCTCTGGGCCTCCGGCGCGGCGGGGGTGGGCGGTACGGCGGTGACCAGCCCGACCTCGCCGTTCCGGGCCGTCAGGTCGGCGACACCCACGATGTCCAAGGACAGGGGCGTGCCCTCGACGGAGAACTCGACGGTGCCGGACGACGGCACGCCCCTGGCGATCGAGCTCGCGGTCACCAACGCCTCGCCTGCGCCTCGGGGCCACCGGCCGCTCTCCAGTCGGAGCCGCTCACCCAGGCCGACACTGCCGTCGAGCGCCTCGGCCTCGAGAGTGAGCCGGCGGTCGCCGACCGTGGTCAGTGCCGTGAACGGCACAGTCGGCGACACCGGTGCGCCGACCAGACGCGCCACGGCATCGGCGTTGCCGAAGGCGTCGGCGTCGGGACGCGCGCCCGGTACCGGCACGACCTTGTCGGTGTCGGAATCGTTGACCTGGAACTCGCCGAACGGCCCGCCCGGGCCCTGCGCGACCCGGCCGGGCTCGGGTCCTTCGACCAGTGCCTGCCCACTGCCCATGGTCTCCGGGATCAGCTCGGCTCCCGTGACGTCCGACGAGGCCGCCACGGTGACCAGCATGGACAGCAGCAGGGTCGGCACGCCCACCATCACGACGACGAGTGCGGACCGGCCGCGATGCCGACGCACGTCGCGGCGCGCCATCCGCAACGCGACCGACCAGGTGGACCGCCACTGCGCGAACCGGCCCGGCTCGGGAGGCGAGGGCCGTCCTGGAGCCGGCGCGGCGGCATCCGGCCGTGGGGGCGCGGCGGTGGTCACCGCGGGCCGCCGGAGACGAGGAGCTCATCGGCGGTGTCGAGCTCGCCGGTGGAGTCCACGACGACGCCGTCGCGGAGGAACACCACCCGGTCGGCCCACGCCGCGTGTCGAGCCTCGTGGGTGACGAGCAGCCCGGCGACACCGGCGTCGCAGCGCTCGCGGAGCACGCGCAGCACCTCCTCGCCGGTGTGGGTGTCCAGGGCGCCGGTGGGCTCGTCGGCGAGCACGAACCGGCGGCTGCCGACGAGTGCCCGGGCGATGGCCACCCGTTGCTGCTGGCCGCCGGACATCTGGTCGGGATACCGGTCGGACAGCGCCATCAGGCCCAGGAGGTCGAGCACCGTACGGGCCGCTCGGCGCGCCTTCCCGGACCGCAGACCGTCGAGCTCGAGCGGCAGCGCCACGTTCTCGGCTGCAGTGAGGCTCGGGATGAGGTTGTAGTCCTGGAAGACGAACCCCATCCGGCGGCGGCGCAGCCGGGCGAGGTCGCGTGGGCTCATCGCGGTGAGGTCGTCGCCGCCGATCGACACCGAGCCGGAGGTCGGCCGGTCGAGCCCACCGGCGACGTTGAGCAAGGTGGACTTGCCCGAGCCGGACGGACCCATGACGGCGACCAGCTCGCCCGGTCGGATCTCGAGCGAGACCCCGTCGAGCGCGGTGACCGCGGTGTCGCCGGTGCCGTGGATGCGGGTGACGTCGCGGATGACGACGTGCGGTGCGGTGCTCATCTGATGGCTCCCTCGGTGGCGTGGACGTCATCGCGTACGGTCGTGGTCGGTGTGGTGCGGATGCCGGGCCGGTCGGTACCGGGCGCCGCGTGGGTCTCGTGCCGCGGGGCGGCCCGCTGGGTGTCGTGGCGGGCGAGCGTGGACTCCACGTGGTCGAGCCAGCGCACCTCGGCTTCAGCGCCGAACACGAGGTTCTCGAGCACCAGCAGCCAGGCGAGCCCGCGGTCGGGGTCGGCCGTGGCGGAGTCCTCCGCCCGGTCGAGCGCGTCGCGCTTGAGGCGGGTGAGGTCGCGTAGCTGGCGGAGGGTGGCGGTGCGTTGTCGTTGGACCACGTGGTGGATGTCGACCCCGGGCGCGGTCACGGCGAGGGCGAGCTTGATGGTGAGCTCGCCGCGTGGGGTGGTGGCGCGGTCGACCGGGGCGGCCCACCAGCCGTCGAGCTCGGTGCGCCCTGCCTCGGTGAGCCGATAGGCGATGCGGCCTTCGGGACCGGCCTCACCGGCCTGTTCGACCAGGCCGTCGCGGACCAGCCGGTCGAGCGTGGTGTAGACCTGCCCCACGTTGAGCGGCCAGGTGCCTCCGGTTCGTTCCTCGAACGCCGCCCGTAGTCGCGCACCGTACGTCTCGCCCTCGGCGAGGAGTGCCATGAGCCCGAATCGCACCGACATCACGGCACCTGCCTCTCGCCCTGACATACGCGGTATCTCTCCATCATGGGCGAATGTATACCGAGTATCACAGCAGGTCGTCAAGAGCGGGTCGAGTGCACGGCCACGGCCGCGACCTACGACGAATACGAGGAGGCGTCGGTCCGAGCCCGAGCCCGGTCAGGCCGGTTCAGGGACGAGGAGCACCTTGCCGATGTGGTTGCTGGCCTCGAGCTCGCGGTGCGCCCGCGCGGCATCCGCGAGCGGATGGCGGGAGTGGATGACGGGGCGCACCGTCCCGCTCTCGAGCAGCGGCCACACGTGCTCTCGTACCGCGTTCACGATCCGCGCCTTCACCGCCCTCGGCCGGGCACGCAACGACGAGGCGGTGACCGACCCCTGCTTCCTCAGCAGGGCGGCGAGATCGAGCTCACCGCGGATGCCGCCCTGCAGCCCGATGACGACGAGCCGGCCGGCGGTCGCGAGCGCTGCGACGTTGCGGGAGAGGTATGCCGCGCCCATGTTGTCGAGGATGACGTCGGCGCCTCGACCCTCGGTGGCCGCCTGGACCCGCTCGACGAAGTCCTCGTCGCGATAGTCGATCAGGATGTCGGCGCCGAGCTCGCGGCAGGCGTCGAGCTTGGCACCCGAGCCGGCGGTGACGGCCACGCGTGCACCGGCCGCCCGGGCCAGCTGCACGGCCATGGTGCCGATGCCCGAAGATCCGCCGTGTACGAGAAACGTTTCTCCTGCAACGAGATTCGCGGTCATGAACACGTTCGACCACACGGTGCAGACCACCTCCGGGAGGGCGGCGGCATCCGCGATCGGGATACCCGCGGGCACCGGAAGCAGCTGGCCGGCGGGCACGCGCACCAGCTCGGCGTAGCCACCGCCGGCGAGCAGCGCGCACACCTCGTCACCCGGCGACCAGCCGTCGACGCCCGAGCCGAGCGCGACCACGGTGCCGCTCACCTCGAGGCCCGGGACCTCGGACTCGCCCGGTGGCGGCGGGTAGTGGCCGAGCCGCTGCATGACGTCGGCCCGGTTGACTCCGGCGGCTACGACCCGCACCAGCACCTCACCGGGCTCGGGCACCGGGTCGGGGAGGTCGGTGAGCGCGAGCGCGTCGGGCCCGCCCGGCTCGGGAACGGTGACGGCCTTCATCCGGCCACGGTAGCGGTCGCGCAATATCTCGACCGGTCCTCGACTTGCGCCCGGTTCGCGTCGCGGCGATCACCGTCGGTCGTCGTCCTCGAGAACGGCGAGTGCTTCGCTGACGTCGTCCGCGTCCGGGAGGCGGGGTCGATCGAGGGAGCGCGGGCTGGTTCGGTGACGCCGGCTCGGGCGCCCGCCCGGGGGTGCGGTGCTGTCCCGGATGACGAGCTCGACCGGGAGCACGACGTCTGCCGGCGGGGGCGTCCCGTCCAGCTGGGCCATGAGTGCGGCGACGGCGGCGCGGCCCTTGGCGGCCACGTCCTGTCGGACGGTCGTGAGCTGCGGTCGCATCGTCGTGGCGAGCGGGCTGTCGTCGAACCCGACGACGGACACGTCGTCGGGCACCCGCAGGCCGCGGTCGGAGAGTGCACTGACCACGCCGCTGGCGGCGACGTCGGAGTAGCAGAGCAGCGCGGTCGGGGGGTCGCCGTGGTCGAAGAGCGCGCTCACCGTCTCGGCACCGTCGGTGGACCGCGAGGTGTGCTGCGTGGCGCGGGGCTCGATGCCGGCCGGGCCGAGCACGTCCATCCAGCCTGCGACGCGCTCGCGGGAGACGTGGCCGGTGGACAGGTCGGCGACGTCGGCGACCGGGCCGGGCGGACCTTGCACGCTGTAGGAGACCAGGCCGACTCGCTCGTGCCCGAGGTCGAGCACGTGCTGAGCGGCGGCGCGCGCACCGCCCCGGTCGTCGATGTTGACGTGCGGGTAGCCGGGTCGGTGGTCCTGGTCGACGAGGACCAACGGCAGCTGCCGCTTGACCAGCCAGCCGGTGCCCGGGGAGTCCTGGTCGCACGAGTAGACGACCGCACCGTCGAGGGCCACGTCGCGTGCCGGAATCGGCCCCGAGGTGTTGGTGGAGGTGAGCAGCGTGAGAGCGCGACCGGTCGGCGCGAGCGCCTCCGAGACGGCGCCGAGCATGGCGATGGCGACCTCGTCGGTGAAGGCCACGCGCAGCGAGTCGAAGAGCAGCACACCGATGGCGCCCGAGCTGCCGCGGGCCAGGGCGCGCGCGGCCGGGTCGGGGCCGGTGTAGCCGAGCTCGTCCGCAGCGGCGAGCACCCGCTCGCGGAGCTCGGCGCTGAGCTGGTCGGGCCGCGAGAAGGCGTTCGAGACCGTCATCCGGCTGACCCCGACCCGGTCGGCGATGGTCTGCAGCGTCACCCGGGGCACCGCGCCTCCTCCGGTCTCGTCCACGGCCCTGGCCCCGCTGACGCTAGCGGTTCGCTTCCCGGGTGGGCCGGTCAGTGCGACGGGTGGCACTGCGGCCGCGGTTCGACGACGGCGGCCGCCCGGCGCAGCACGCCGGCGAGTGCCAGCCGTGACCGGGCGGTCCGCCGCACCGGCCCGGTGTGCGGGTGCGGGACGACCGGAGCGTCGGGCCGGGCACTGTTCAGCTCGGCGAGCATGCGGCGGTGCGCGAGGTCGATGGCGATCGGCGAGAAGTGGTCCATGTCGATGTCCTCCGTCGTGGTGGCGTTGCCCGGCCGATGTCCTCGCAGGAGCTGGAGTCAATCGGTTCTGTACCGATAAAGTACATCAGGTCGGCTATACCGGTCAAGAGCAATCGAGGCCTGCCGGCATCCGGTCACCGGGTGCGGACGAGGCGGCGAGAGACATCGTCCACGATCAGTTCGTCGACGAACGCGGAGACCACGGCCTCGTCGATGCCTGGCATGACGATCAGGTGGGCTCGGGTGCCGTCGGTGGCCAGCGACCAGCGGGTAGTCAGTTCCGGCGACGGAACCGGGAAGCTCACCGTCACCGCGTGATCGTGACGATGCGCGTCGTGTCCTGCGGCGGTGAGGCGCGTACAGGCGTCCTCGGCGATACCCCGCGCCCGCTCGGCCTGCTGTGCCAGCCACGGCACGCCGTACTGGCTGAGTGCCCGCCATAGCATCAACGCGGGTGCGCCCGGCCGAGAGCACGCGAGCGTCCGGTTGCGAGTACCGGTGTAAGGCAGGTCGTGTCCGCACGCCTCGGCGTCGGAGCGGCGGGCCAACACCAGTCCGCACACCAACGGCGTGCTCCAGAACTTGTGCCCGCTCCACGACACGCTGTCGGCGGCGCCGGCACCGAGCCGGACGGCGGCGGACCAGCGGGGCTCCATGGCCAGCATCGGTCCGGACAGGGCGGCATCGAGGTGTACCCAGGCCTGGTGCACGCCGGCATCGGCCAGGGCAGCCCGGATGCCGGGCACGTCGTCGACCGCCTCGCACATCGTGGTGCCGGCGGTGGCGGCGACGATCGCGGGTCTTGTGGGGTCGGCCGCCCGTGTGAGCGCGGCATAGTCGAGGACGTCGTGCTCGACGGTCGGCACGACGACCACCGGGAGGTCGAGCATCCGGGCCGCGACGTGCACGGCCGGATGAGCGGCAGCGGAGGTGTAGAGCACCCCGCGTCGATGCGCCTCGCGGGCTAGGAAGAGGCCGTGCTGGATCGCCGTCGAGCTGCTGGCCGTGACGTAGCCCCACCGCTGCTCGTCGCGCGGGGCGCCGACCAGATCCAGGCAGAGGTCGATCACGCGGCGCTCGACGTCCCTGGAGCCCTCGGTGTCTCCGACGGCCCGCGCGTACGGGTCGCCGACGATGTTGTCGACCAGCAGGCCGTCGGTGACGGGGACGCACGAGGCGAAGTCGAGAGGCAGCCGTCCGGCGGGAAAGCCGATCGGCTGCGGCGAGACGTGGCTCGGCATGGACGGACCGGGCATCACCGGGGCGTCGACGTGAGGTGCTCGTGGCCGGTGGTCGAGCGCCCGGGGGCGGTCACGCCGGGCTCAGGTTCTCGCGCAGTACCGCCACGGCGGCGTGCATGCGGTGCTCCAGGTCGGCGCGCAGGTCGACGTCGGCGTCGAAGTCGGAGGTGCCGCGTACCTCGAACGCGACCACCGGCTCGGTGGTGGACAGGTTGATCGCGGCGTGCGGAATACCGCGCGGTACGAACAGCGTCGGGCCCGGCAGCGCGGGATCCTCCGGCATCCGCATGTCCACCGCCTCGGTCATGTCCGGGCCGTAGACGGTGCGGGCGGCGCCGCGTACCAGCCGGATGATGATGTCGCACCGGGAGTGCTGATGGGCCAACGCGGCGCCCCCGGGCTGCATCGTCAGGTCGGCCCAGGAGATCGCCTCGGCGTGCCGGGACACCGTCGAGATCAGCGGGGTGACGGTCGGCCCGTGCGGGGTGTCGTGCCCGACCAGGCCGGACGGGTCGACGAGCACCAGCCCGTGGGGCAGTTCGGTGACGGCGGAGTGGACGGTCGAGGTCACGGGGCGGCTCCGGTGGTGTCGAGGGTGGTCGACTCGGGGGCGAGTCGACCGGTACACGGACATCCCGGCCCGTCGGTTCACGGCTGCAGCGGTCGATCTCGTCGGATGACGATCGCGCCGCCCCGCGCGCCGCTCCCGCGCGCCGCGCCCGCCCGGTGGCGCCCTCGGCCGCCGCTACCGAGACCCGCCGTCGCCCCGTCCCTGACCCGCTGGGAGGTCGGCGGGCGTGTCGACGTCGCGGGCCGCCACCGGGTCGACGGGCACTCTCACATGCGGGAGGTCGAGCAGGGCCCGCGCCGCGCGGCCGGCAGCCGGACGCGGTGTTCCGTCGCGCAGCGCCTCGGTGCGGTAGGCGGCGAGCAGGGGGTTCGCCACCCCGGCCGGGTCGGTCGCGACGGCGCCCACGGTCTCGGGCGGCGACTCGAGCAGCGCGGCGCGGAGAGCGCCGAGGGCGCGGGCGGCATCCGGCATGTCACCGGCGATCACGACGACGACCGGCTCGGTGACTCTCGCCAGGCCGGCCTCGACGCCGGCGAGCGGCCCACCGCCGGGCGGCTGCTCGCGGGTCCAGGTGACCGGGCGCTCGGTCCGGCGCTCCGGCCCGACCGCGACGACCGGCCAGGCGGGTGGCAGCGTCGTGAGCAGGGCGTCGAGCAGCGTGCGTCCACCGACCACGGCGGCGAGCTTGTCGGAGCCGAAGCGCCGCGCACCGCCGCCGGCGAGCACGACGACAGCGGTGCCGGCACCCGGTGCCCGGACGTCGCCGGGTGTGGCGGTCATCAGCCCGTCCAGCGGTACCGGCGTTCGGGCCGGCCCGTCGTGCCGTACCGCAGCCGGACGTCGGCGCGGCCGGTCGCCACGAAGTGCTCGAGGTACCGGCGCGCGCTGACCCGGGAGAGCCCGATGTTCTCGGCGACCTGCGAGGCAGACAGGGTCTGGACGGCGGTCGCAAGGGCCTGCGCCACGAGCCGGGCCGTCTGTGGGCTCATCCCCTTGGGCAGCGGGGCGTCACCACCGGCCGAGGCCTGCGAGACGATCCGATCGATGTCGGCCTGACCGGAGACCTCGGCAGCGTCGAGCCGAGCTTGCCGATGCGCGTAGCGCAGCAGTCGCTCCTCGAGGTCGCGGAACCCGAACGGCTTGAGCACGTACTCGACGACGCCCAGGCGCACAGCCGCACGGACGGCCTCGGCCTCGTTCGCCGCGGTGATGACGATGGCGTCGCACGGGTGCTCGCCGGCACGCAGGTCGGCGAGCAGCTCGAGGCCGTACCGGTCCGGGAGGTAGAGGTCGAGGAGCAGCAGGTCGGGGCGCAGCGAGGCGACAGCCCGATCCGCCTCGGCGCCGGAGTGGGCCACCCCGGCGACCTCGAAACCGTCGGTCCGCTCGACGAAGCCGACGTGGACGCGCGCCACCATGAAGTCGTCGTCGACGACGAGCACCCGGGTCATCGGATCACCGGGGCTGGCGACGGCACCGGCTCGGCTGTCGCCTGCCGCGGTGCCCGCGCGGCGGCATCCGG
>JBOFLR010000062.1:0-3970 GCA_051657965.1 Dermatophilaceae bacterium | reverse complement strand
TGGCCCGAGCCGCTCCCGCCCGCTCCGTCGTGGGACGGCGGGCACGTCCGGGATGCAGCGTCCGACTGGTCTCGCGGGGTCCCCGATACCTGGCTACGCGACCTGGTCGCGTACTGGCGGGACGAGTTCGACTGGTGGGCCTGGGTCGACAGGCTGAACGAGCTACCGCAGTTCACCACGGACATCGACGGCCAGCGCATCCACCTCGTGCACGTGCGATCGAGCAACGCCGACGCGACCCCGCTGATCCTCACCCACGGTTGGCCCGGCTCCTTCCTCGAGTTCGTCGACCTCATTGGGCCGCTGACCGAGCCGCAGCGTCACGGAGGCGATGCGGCCGACGCGTTCCACGTCGTCATCCCCTCGATTCCCGGGTTCGCGTTCTCGAGCCCGCTCGCCGACGGTGGCTGGGACGACACCCGGGCCGCGGCAGCGTTCGCCGAGGTCATGACACGGCTCGGGTACGAGCGGTTCGTCGCGCAGGGCGGCGACGCCGGAGGCGGTATCTCGCCGGAGATCGCCCGGGTCGCGCCCAACCGCGTGATCGCGGTGCACGTGAACGGCACGACCGGCCCGATGCCCGAGCTGCCTCTGACCGACGATGAGCTCGCGGCGATGACCGACCGGGAACGCCGCGCGATCGGCGACATCGAGACGTTCATGTGGTCGCAGTTCGGCTACATCTCGATCCAGTCGACCCGACCCGGACTCGTGGGCACGATGCTCACCGACAGCCCGGTGGCCCAGCTCGCGTGGATCATGGACAAGTTCCAGGCATGGACCTGGCCGGTCGAGCGCGACGTGCTCGACATCCTCGACCGTGACTGGCTGCTCGCGAACGTGTCGCTCTATTGGTTCACCCGCACGGCGGGCTCGGCAGCCCTGACGGTGTACGCCCAATCGAGTGGATGGGGAACGCCGAAGGAGCGCACGCCGGTACCGCTGGCGGTGCTCAACCTCGCGCACGACATCGCGATCCGCAGCTACGTCGAGCGCGAACACACGGTCGTGCGATGGACCGACTCCGAGGTGGGCGGTCACTTCGCGGCGCTCGAGGAACCCGATCTGCTCGTCGCCGATCTCCGCGACTTCGTGCACGAGGTCACCGGGTCGTCGAGGCACACCGGTGGATAGCCCGACGCCTTCCCAGGCCCCTGTCGAGTAGCCACCGAGAGCCCCACCTCGCGCCGCATCCGGCGCCGTGACCGTCGTGGTCACGGCGCCGGACGCGACGGCGCTGTCCGACCTGGCAACCCGTTGCTGCTCAATCGGACTCGGCGACCCGTTTCAGCTGGGCGAGGCCCTTCTCGAAGTCCGGCCCGACGAGGGAATCCATGGACTTCACCATCGAGAACGCCCGCATCACCGGGCTGAGCTCACCATGCATGCGCCACTCGACCGCGGTCGAGCCACCCGCCGGGGTGAGGATGAACTCGATCCGGTTGTCCGCGCGGAACGGCTTCTCGAAACGTAGGTCCACATCGACCCGCTCCGGCGCGTCGGCGGTGATGGTCATCCCGCCCTTGCCGGCCTTGCGGTTGCCCTCCCACGCGTAGGAGGCGCCGACCGACCGCTCGGCGCCGGAGTAGGTGCGGCGCATCCCGGGGTCCAGGCCCTCCCACGGCGACCAGGCCGGCCACTCGTGGAAGTCGTCGACGAGCGAGCGGACCCGCTCGGCCGGTACGTCGATCGTGGTCGAGCGGGTGACGGATACGGCTTGCCCATGCCGGGCATCATCCTCCGACGGGGCACATCCGGCTAGCACGCAGACGACACCGCCCGGGTTCGTTCGCCCGGGCGGCGTCGTCGGACGAGGCTCAGCCGACGTGCACCGGAGCTGTTTCCTCGGTGTTGTCGGTGGCCAGCTCGGTGTGCTTGACACCGAGGAACAGCCACACGACGAGCGATGCGCCGAGCATGAGCCCCGCACCGAGCAGGAACGCCTGCGTCGACCCCTCGGCGAACACCTGGCCCTGGACGGCATCCTGCAGCGCCCGGACCTGCTCCGGTGTCGGCGCCGGGCCACCCTGTGCCGCAGCGCTTTCGGCGGCCGCGGCGAGCTCGGCGCCACGATCGGTGAAGACCTGGGTCGCGAGCGTCGCGAGCAGGGCGAGCCCGGTGGCGCCACCGACCTGCTGCATGGTGTTGAGCACGCCGGAGCCGATACCCGAGTCGTCCGCCCGCAGGTGGTGCACCGCGGTCAGGGTCAGCGGCACGAAGGTCGCCCCCATCCCGAGCGACATCAGCACCATGAAGGGCAGCAGGTCGGTGGCGTAGCTCGCCTCCTGCGGCACCACGGGGAAAGTCGTGTCGTACGGGATACGCGAGAAGCCGAACAGGCCAGCGGCGGCGAGCAGGGTGCCGACGCCACTGATGTAGCGCGCGTCGACCCGGTTGACCAGGCTCGAGGCCACGCCGGCCGCGACGACGATGCCGACACAGAACGGCAGGAACGCGACGCCTGCCTCGATGGAGCTGTAACCGAGCACCCGCTGCACGTACTGGCTGAGGTAGAAGAACATCGCGAACATCGCTGCGGGAGCGAGGAACATCGCTGCGAAGCTCGCCGCGCGGGTGCGGTGGGTGAACACCCGGAACGGCAGCAGCGGGTGCGCCGCGCGGCGCTCGATGACGAAGAACAGGGCCAGCACCGCGAGCCCACCGACCAAGGTCGTGAGGGTCCAGGTGTCGGTCCAGCCGTCTTCGCCGGCCCGGCTGAGGCCGTAGACGATTCCGAGCAGACCGACCGTGCCGGCGACGGCACCCGGGACGTCGAGCTCGCCGGTGTGCGACTCGGACTCGCGCAGGAACCGCGGGGCGAGGAGCGCCGCGATGAGGCCGATCGGGACGTTGATGAGGAAGGTCAGCCGCCAGCCCTCGACGTCGACCCCGGCGACGCTGTCGAGCCCGGTGAGCCACCCACCGAGCAGCAGGCCGACCGCCGCACCGGCACCGGACATGGCCGCGTAGACGGCGAAGGCGCGGTTGCGGGCCGGGCCGGCCGGGAAGGTCGTGGTGATCAGGGCGAGCGCGGCCGGCGAGGCCAGCGCGGCGCCGAGACCCTGCAGGCCGCGAGACGCGAGCAGGAGCCCCTCGCTGGTGGCGAGACCACCGAGACCGGAGGCGACGGCGAAGACGACCAGCCCCACCATGAAGACCCGGCGGCGGCCGTAGAGGTCGCCGAGCCGCCCGCCGAGCAGCAGCAGGCTGCCGAACGCGAGCGCGTAGCCGGTGACGATCCACGTGAGGTTGGCGTCGGAGATCTCGAGGTCGCGCTGGATGGGGGGCAGCGCGATGTTCGTGATGGTGCCGTCGAGCACCACCATCAGCTGCGCCATGGAGATGACGACGAGGGCCCAGCCGAGCCGGGCCGACGACGAGGATGACGAGGTGGATGACGACGCGGGTTCGGTGACGTCGCGGACTTCGCTCATGAGCGCGCTTTCTGTGTGGGGTGGTGGCACTCGCCACGGCAGGTGGCGGCGGGGAGGAGGAGACGGTCGATGACCCGTGACACGACGTCGGGCCCGGGATGGGTGCCGTCGGTGATGGACTGGAAGATGGCGACGGCCGGGACGACGGTCGTCAGGAGGTCGAGGTCGGCGTCGTCGGCGACCTCGCCGCGGGCGCGTGCCCGCTCGAGCAACGACCGTGTCGTCGCGTTCTTGGGGCCGAGGAACTCGCGGCGGAACGCGTCGGCGAACTCCTCGTCGCGGCCGATCGCGGTGATCACGCTGGTGAACACCGCGAGGGCCTCGTCGGCCGCCAGACCGCCCTCGTGGCAGTACATGGCCACCAGGTCACCGCGCAGCGAGCCGGTGTCGGGCAGCGTGTCGAGATCGCCGTGGCAGAGGAGGGCGTCGACGACGAGGGCCGTCTTGGACTGCCAGCGGCGGTAGAGCGTGGCCTTCGACGCTCGCGCCGCGAGCGCCACGGCATCCATCGTCATCCGGTCGTAGCCGACCTCGGC
>JBOFLR010000061.1:0-3302 GCA_051657965.1 Dermatophilaceae bacterium | reverse complement strand
CGGTCCGCGTCCTCGATGCGCTCCTGTGACGCCGGCTACGACGCGGAACCCGGGGTGAGCACGACGACTTCGGCGTCGTAGCCGGCGTCATAACGTCACGAGGCGCCGGACGGAGAGACTTTCGCAACACGCCCTAGGCCAGATCGGACGCAGACCGCCTCGTCCTCGGGCGGACGTCCCGGAGACGTTCGCGATGATCGGTCGGACGTCGACGGTCCTGATGGCCGAAGCCGTCCGGTCTCCGGCGAACACCTTGTCAGCGGTCCACCCGTTCTGTCACAGTGCCGCCCGTGCGGCAATCGGGCCCCGACCGTTGCCCCCCGGTAGGAAGGACGACGCCGATGCGCGACGACGACGGCGCGGGGCTGGGACCCGCTACCCCGGGGGACCACCAGGTGCGCACGCCGGCGCTGGCTGCCGGCGCGGTCGGCCTGATGGGTGTGCTGTTCATGGCGGTCGCGAACGCGGCCCCGATCACCGCGATGAGCTTCAACGTGCCGATCGCGGTCGGTTACGGCAACGGGCTGTCCGCCCCGGCCGGCTTCCTGTTCGCCACCGTGGTGCTGACCATCTTCGCGATCGGCTTCGTCGCGATGTCCCGGCACATCACCACCGCCGGGGCGTTCTACGGCTTCGTCTCTCATGGGCTCGGCCAGATCTGGGGGATGGCGGTCGGTCTGTTGGCGACCGTGGCGTACGTCATCTTCGAGGCCTCGCTGGTCGGCGGGTTCTCGTACTTCGCGGCCGACACGTTGGCGGCGTGGGGGGTCGAGGTCAACTGGCTGGTGATCGCTCTGGTCGGCATCGCGGTGATCGCGGCGCTCACCTACTACAAGGTGACGCTGTCTGCGGTCGTGCTGGGTGTCACCCTGGTCTGCGAGATCGTCCTGCTGCTGCTGCTCGGGTTCAGCGTGCTGTTCCGCGGTGGCGGGCCGGACGGTCTGCTGCTGAGCGACACGCTGAGCCTCTCGGGTGCGTTCTCCGGGTTGGACGAGAACGCCTTCGGCACGGGAGTGGCCGCAGGAGCGGCGGCGCTCGGCCTGTTCTTCGCGTTCTGGTCCTGGGTGGGCTTCGAGACCACCGCCGCGTACGGCGAGGAGTCCCGGAACCCGACTCGGATCATCCCCAGGGCCACGCTCTACGCGGTGGTCGGGCTCGGGCTGTTCTACACGTTCGTGTCCGCGATGGTGGTGGCCGGTCAGGGCCGGGCCCGCGCGCTCGAGCTGTCGTCCGGCGCCGCGCCGGTCGATCTGTGGCTGACCCTGGTCGACGCGAACCTCGGGGCTGCGATGGTCGAGGTGTACCGGGTACTGCTGGTGGTCGGGTCCTTCGCCTGCGCGATGGCCTTCCACAACGCCGCGTCCCGGTACATCTTCGCGCTCGGCCGGGAGTCGGCGTCGGAGCTGCTGAGACGCACCGTCGGCCGGGCGAACTCCACGCACGGCTCGCCGGCCAACGCGTCCTTCGTGCAGACCGGGATCACGGTGGTGCTCGTGCTCTTCTTCTTTTTCTTCACCGCCGTCGAGTCCGAGGGGGCGAGCACCCCGGAGCTGGTGCCCTACGTGAACGTCTACGGTCTGCTCGCGATCATCGGTACCGCGATGATCCTGGTGGTGCAGACGCTCTGCTCGGTGGCGGTGATCTGGTACTTCTGGGTCCGCAAGGTGCACCCCGGCCAGGTCCTCAGCACCCTGGTCGCGCCGGCGGTGGGTGCGATCGGGATGATCGCGGTGATCGGGATGCTCTGGAGCAACCGGGAGTTCGCCGCCGGCCTGGCCAGTGACAGCTGGATCTTCGAGCTGCTGCCGCTGTGGGTGTTCGGCACGCTGGCGATCGGCGTCGGCTATGCGCTGTGGCTGCGCTCAGCCCAGCCCGGGCGGTACGCGGAGATCGGCCGGACGACGTTCGAGGAGGCACGCGAGCGCGAACCGGTCTGACCCGGTCGGCTGTCTGCTCGTTCGGGCGCCGCACCCTCTCGTCGCGCCGGTGCGACGAGCCGTTCCATCCGGTGCGCTCGACCGGAGCCGTCGCCGGAACCGGAGCCGGAGCCGTCGCCGGACGTGCGGCGGCTCGGGTGTCGACGCCACCACGACGCCGCCATCGTCGGTCATCGCGGTCACCCGGCGCTGGTATCCTGAGCGGTCTGCCGTGATGACGGGCGCTGGCTGCGCTCGAGGCGCGCATCGTGCGCGACACCCAGACCATCCGGCCCGCCGGTGACACCGACGTCGAACCGGCCCACGGACCTTCGTGTCCGAGGCTCGTCTTGCTCGCTGTCTCGCCATCGGCCGAAGACGTGTCTGCCCACGTCATCCGCCGTTCGACCAGGAGAAGACCGTGCCCAAGAAGGCGCCCGGGGCCAAGAAGGCCCGATGGACCGCTGCCCAGAAGGCCGAGGCCCGCAAGGGACCCAAGAAGCCGCACCATCGTGGGCAGCCCGACGGCCCGCGGACGACCGCCGCGTCGACACGTGCCGCCAGCACCTCGGGACGCGTCGGTGACCGCTCGACCAAGCCCCCTCGGAGCGAGCGGTCGCCCCGCTGGGACCGTGACGACCCACGCCGCGGCGAGGGTCGCGCGCCGAGGTACTCGACAGAGGCCTCGGAGCGACGCACGGCCGCGACGGCGAACGACGAACGTCGTGGCCGCACACGCGACGAGCGGCAGGTGCGTCGACCACACGACGAGCGTCCTCGTCGCGAGCGAGGCGACCGACCGGTCCGTGACCGCGGCCCGCGCGTGGCCGACCCCGCCCGCCGAGACCGCCACGAAGGCCGGCACGCCGAGCGCAGGTCGGACGGCCCGCGTCCGGCACGTCGGGTCGAGGACCGCCTCGTAGAACGCCGTGGTGACCGACGGTCCGACGAGCGCCGACCTGACGACCGACGGCCCACCGGGTACCGCTCGGGCGAACGCCGTTCGGGTGAACGGCGGTTCGACGACCAGGCCAGGCGCACCGACCAGCGGGCCGAGGGCCGAGGTCCCGGCGATCGCCGAACTCAGCGTCGACCCGGCGAGCGTCGCTCCGGTGAGCGGGTCGGCGGCGGCACGGACAACCGGCCGCGGACGTTCGACGAGGCCGAGGCGCAGCGCGCGGAAGCCGACACCTGGACCACGTACACGTCATCCGGCAGCGGTCCGCGGGAGGTCACGGCCGACAACGGCTTCGCGGCGCTCGGTCTGTCCGGCCGGCTGGTCGAGCGGCTGGCCCGCGACGGCATCGTCGAGCCGTTCCCGATCCAGGCGGCGACCATCCCCGACGCGCTCGCCGGTCGCGACGTGCTCGGTCGCGGCCGCACCGG
>JBOFLR010000060.1:0-5110 GCA_051657965.1 Dermatophilaceae bacterium | reverse complement strand
CGAACCTGACCGGCGGCGAGGTGATCGACCTGCTCGGCCGGATGCGCGGTGGCCTCGACGAGCGCCGCCGCGCCGAGCTGCTCGACCGCTTCGACCTCGACCCCACGAGGAGGGCGCGCACGTACTCCAAGGGCAACCGCCAGAAGGTGGCGCTCGTCGCCGCGTTCGCCTCCGACGTCGAGCTCTACCTCCTCGACGAGCCGACCTCCGGCCTCGACCCGCTCATGGAGGCCGAGTTCCAGCGGTGCATCCGCGAACGCGCCGCCCGCGGAGCCACCGTGCTGCTCTCCAGCCACGTGCTCGCCGAGGTCGAGGCGCTCTGCGACCGGGTGAGCATCATCCGAGGCGGGCGCACCGTGCAGTCCGGCACGCTGGCCGAGCTGAGACACCTCACCCGCACGACCGTGATCGCCGAGACCGCCCGTCCGGCAGGCGAACTGGCGAGCGTCCCCGGCATCCACCGCCCCGAGGTCGAGAGCGGCCGGGTCACCTTCGACGTCGACTCCGACCACCTTCCGGGCGCGCTGGCCGCGCTGCTGCCACTCGGCATCCGCTCACTCCAGGCCCACCCGCCGACGCTCGAGGAGCTGTTCCTCCGCCAGTACGCGGATGCCGAACCGGCCACTCACGAACCGGCCATTCACGGGTCGGCCACTCGCGGGTCGGCCACGACGGACGGCTCCGGCAGCGAGGTCGCCCGGTGACCGGCGCGCTCGCCGGGACCGGCACCGTGGTGCGCCTGGTGCTGCGCCGGGACCGCTGGCGACTTCCGCTGTGGGTCGGCGGTCTCACCGCGTTGACCGCGGCCTCCGCGGCATCGGTCCGCGACCTCTACGCCACGCCGCACCAGGTCGCGAGCTACGCCTCGACCGTGGGGTCGAGCGCGGTCAGCCGCCTCTTCAACGGCACGCCGGTGGCTCTCGACACGCTCGGCGGCATCACCTCCTACGAGGTCACCGCGACCGCGGGCGTCGTGGTCGCGCTGCTCGTGACGTTCCTCGTGGTGCGGCACACCCGCGCCGAGGAGGAGACCGGGCGGGCCGAGCTGCTCCGGTCGCTGCCGCTCGGCCGGCACGCCGCCACGGCGTCCGCGGTGGCGGTCGCGGCGGTGGCGTCGCTCGTCGTCGGACTCCTCGACGCGGTGGTGCTGGCCGCCCTCGACCTCCCGGTGGCGGGGTCGCTCCTGCACGGTGCGGCGCTGGCCGCGGTCGGTGTCACCTTCACCGCGACCGCAGCGCTCGCCGCCCAGGTCACCTCGTCGGCCCGGCTGGCCCTCGGGCTGTCCGGCACGGCGATCGGCCTGGCGTTCGCGGTGCGCGGCCTCGGCGCGCTCGCCGACTCCGACCTGGTGTGGCTCTCGCCGTTCGGGTGGCAGCAGGCGGTCGACGCGTACGGTCGGGACCGCGCGTGGCCGCTGTTGCTGCTCCTCGGTTCTGCGGCCGTGCTCGGCGCCGGTGCCGTGGCGCTCAGCACGCGGCGCGACGCCGGCGCCGGGCTGCTCCACCCCCGACCCGGCCCGCCGCGGGCGAGCCGCACGCTCGGCACCGCCGTGGGCTTCGCGGTCCGGATGCAGCGCGGCACCGTCCTCGCCTGGGGCGCCGGCCTGGTGGCGCTGGGTGCGACGTTCGGGGCGGTCGGGCGCGAGGTGCTCGCCCTCGTCGACGACAACCCCGCCCTCGGCGAGATCCTCGGAGCCACCGGCTCGGCGGCCGTTCTCGACAGCTTCTTCGCCTACACCGTCTCGTTCCTCGCCGTCGTCACCACCGCGCTGCCGGTGTCGTTGGCGCTGCGGCTACGCGTGGAGGAGGAGTCGACGCGTGCGGAGTCACTGCTGGCCACGGCGCTGCCACGCACGCGCTGGGTGGCAGGGTGGCTGGCCGTGGCCGCGGCCGCAGCCGTCGTGGTGCTCGCCCTCTCCGGTCTGGTGGCCGGCGTGAGCCACGCCCTGGTGTCCGGCGAGACCGGCCGGATACTGCCCCTGCTCGGAGCCGCGCTGGCCCAGGCGCCCGGGGTGCTCCTCGTGACCTCGGTCGCCGTCCTGCTGCTGGGCTGGCTGCCCAGGTGGGCCCGGTGGAGCTGGGCGGTGGTGGCCCTGGCGGTCGTGCAGGCCTATCTCGGCGGCCTGCTCCGGCTGCCCGACGCGGTCGCCGGCCTCTCCCCCTTCTGGCACCTGCCCACGTTGCCGTCAGAGTCGTTCGCGCCCTGGCCGGCCGTCGTCCTGTCGGCACTGGCGGCCGTCGCGACGACCGCCGGCCTGTTCGGCTGGCGCCACCGCGACATCGGGTGACCACCCCCGACGACGTGGGACGCGGCCGACTCGGTGACGACGTGGGACGCGGATGGCCTCCTTCCCGCTGCCCGCTCCTCGCTCCTCGCTCCTCAGGCCGTCACGGTCGCGACGAACGACCGCAGGTCACCGGTGAACCGCTCGGGGCGCTCCAGGAACGGCGAGTGGCCGACACCCTCCCACCGGTCCACGGTGGCCCGCGGCTGCACCTCGGCCAGATGGTCGGCGGCGGCCGGGTCGATGACGCGATCCAGCGTGCCGTGAACCGCCCACCACGGCACCGAGACCGCCGCAGCGGCGTCGCACCGGTCGACCGGGCGCGCCAACGCGGCACCGCACGACCAGGTCGGTGTGAGCAGGCTCGCGCCGAGCTGGAGCAGCAGGTCCTCGGCGTCGAGCGGCTGCGCGGTGCACAGGTCCAGCAGGGCGCGGCGAGTGGCGAGTACCTCCGCGGCGTCCTCGGACGTCATCAGGGCCGGCAGCAGCGCGACGAACTCCGCGCCGAACAGCCGCTCGGCTCCGGGCACGCCGGCCATCAGGGGCGCCCCGACGGTGCAGACCCCCGACAGCGCGGCGTCGGAGTGCACGGCCAGGTAGTCCATCGCGACGACCCCTCCGAACGACCATCCGCACAGCACCGGGCGATGCAGCTGCCGGTCCTCGATGACGGCGGCGACGTCATCCGCCCACACCTGCCCGCTGTAGGGCTCCGGCGCCCCCGGCGCCCCCGGCGGCGGCTGCGAGGCGCCGTGGCCACGCAGGTCCATCGCGACGATCCGCAGCGGGCCCGGGTCATGGAGCTGTCGCACCCAGCTCCATGCCGACTGCGCGATCCCGTGCAGCAGCAGGACGGCGGGGGCGCCCGGGTCGCCGGCCTCGAGGACGTGCAGGGGCGTGCCGTCGCCCGCCGTGACCTCGACGGAGCGCACGGACCCGACGCCCCGGTCGGCGCCCGGGTCGCGGCCCGGCATGGCGGCGACGCCACTCATGACAGTCGCCCCGCGATCCGGCCGGCGGCCTCGACGACACGCCGTCCCACGTCGGCCTCGTCGACGGTGCCGGCGAAGACCACTGCGACCGCGGCAGCGGCACGCCCGGGCCTGGGCAGCGGCACGGCGATCGCCGACAGGCCCGGGAGCACCTCACCGGTGGTCCGCACCCACCCGCGGCGGCGGGTGCGGCCGACCTCGGCTCGCTCACCCGGTCGTGCTGGGGCGGCCGCGAGCAGGGCGAGCCCGGGTGCGCCTCGGCCCACCGGATGTCTCGTGCCCGGCGCATAGGTGACGTGTGCCCGGCTCCGGTCGGGCTCGACACTGAGCAGCGTCACCGCCTCGGCGCCGTCCTGGATGACGACGAACGCGGTCATCGCGAGCTGGTCGGCCAGCGGGCCGAGCTCGGCGGTGGCCACCGACCGGAGGTCACCGGCGACTCCCGAGGCCATGTCGACCAGGCCGACGCCCGGCTCCCAGGAGTCGGCCGGTGTCCGCGCGACCAGGCGGTGATCCTCGAGCGTACGCAGCAGGCGGTACACGATCGACCGGTGCAGGCCGACCTGCTCGCACAGTTCGGAGACGGTGACGGGCGTGCCGGCACCGGCGACGGCACGCAGCACGACCAGTCCGCGGTCCAACGTCTGGGACCGCGCGGCAGGAGCGCCGGCCTCGGAACTCGCAGGAGCGTCCGCACGGGGATCCGCGGCGGCGGTCGCGCCGGGGTGTGGGCGTGCCGTCCTACGCGTAGCGCGTCGTGACGCTGTCTGCATCTGGCGACCTCCTCGTCGGCGACCGTACGCTAACATACGAACTTGCCGTTCGATAATCGGTCTGGACCATGTCCAGCTACATCCGTTCAGCTACCTCGAGGAGTCACCGTGTCGGTGCCGACCTTCGCCTCGTCCGGCGACCTGGAGGCCAAGGAGCAGACGGTCGAGCACGTCGGCGACGGCGTCTACGCGTTGACTGCCGAGGGCGACCCGAACGTCGGCGCCGTCGAGGGCGAGGACTTCGTCGTCTGCATCGAGGCGATGGCTACCCCGGTGGCCGCACGCCGCTGGCTGAGCCGGCTGCGCGAGCACACCGACAAACCGGTGCGGTACCTCGTGCTGTCCCACTACCACGCGGTGCGAGTGCTGGGTGCGAGCGCGTTCGACGCCCCGGTCGTGATCGCCCACGAGCAGACCGGGCGCCTGATCGACGAGCGAGGACAGCAGGATTGGGACAGCGAGTACGGCCGGATGCCGCGACTGTTCGAGGCGCCGGAGTCCATCCCCGGCCTGACTCACCCGACGACCACGTTCACCGACCGGGTGACCATCGACCTCGGCGGCGATCGCGGCCACCTCGTCCTCCAGCACCTGGGCCGCGGCCACACCGCCGGCGACATCGTGGCCTGGCTGCCGCGCCAGCGGGTGCTCTTCGCCGGTGACCTGGTGGAGTCCCAGGCCGCCCTGTACACCGGCGACGCCTTCCACCGGGAGTGGGCGACGGGCACGCTCGACGCCGTGCGCTCCCTCGACTCGCAGACGCTCGTCGGCGGCCGCGGCGCCGTGGTCCACGGCACCGCCGCGGTACACGCCGCGATCGACCAGACGCGGTCCTTCCTGCGCTCGCTCATGGACGAGGTCGGCGCGGTGCACGCCGCGAACGGTACGCTGCCGCAGGCGTTCCGGGCCGCGCACGCCGCCCTGGTCGACCAGTTCGGCGGGTGGCCCATCTTCGAGCACTGCCTGCCGTTCGACGTCGCCCGGTACTGGGACGAGCTCAACGGCATCGACTGGCCGGTGGTCTGGACCGCGGAGCGCGACCACGAGATCTGGGACCGGGT
>JBOFLR010000059.1:0-3780 GCA_051657965.1 Dermatophilaceae bacterium | reverse complement strand
ACGGTGCGAGGTGCCGGCTACCGGCTCAACCCGGTGCCGGCCCGCGAGGCAGGCTGACCTCGAACCGGCACCACCCGTCGGGGGCCTCGCCGGCCACCGCGGTTCCGTCGTGAGCCGCCACGAGCTCGGCCACGATGGCCAGGCCGAGCCCGGTGCCACCGGTCGTCCGGGTCCGCGAATCGTCGAGACGGACGAACCGTTCGAAGACCCGGTCGCGGTCCTCCGCCGGCACCGGCGGACCGTCGTTGTCGACGACGAGCAGCGCCTGGCCGCTACGGTGGCCCACCCGCACCCGTGCGCCGCGCACGAGATGGCGGTCGGCGTTCTCGAGCAGGTTGCGCACGATGCGGACGATCCTCTGCGGATCGGCGAGGACGCGCACCGGCTCGACCACGACCGTGAGCGGCATCCCGCGGGCACGGAGCACAGCGGCCTCGGCGAGCACGATGTCGTCGAGGTCGACGTCCTCGCGAGCCAGGTCCATGGCGTTGCCGTCCGCGGAGCTCAAGGTGAGCAGGTCGTCGACGAGCACGGCGAGCCGGTCCACCTCCGCGGTGGCTCGGCAGGCGAGGTCCTCGCGCTCGTCGGCGGGGCGCTCCTCACCCAGCCGCTCGACGAGCACCCGGATCGTCGTGAGCGGGCTGCGCAGCTCGTGACCTGCGTCCGCCACGAACTTTCGGCGCGAGGTGTCGACCTGCCGCAGGAGGCCGAGCACCCGGTTCATCGTCTCGGCGAGGCGGCTGAGCTCGTCGCCACCGGGGGGAACCTCGAGCGGTGGCCCCGGGCCGGAGCCGGCCACCGCATCGACCTGGTGTCGCATCCGCTCGACCGGTCGTAGAGCGTGACCGACGGCGAAGGTGGTGATGGCCGCGGCGAGCAGCACCAACGCAGCGGCTCCGAGCGCGCCGAGCTCGAAGGCCCTGCCGAGCGCACTGCTCTCGGTGCGGGTCCCGACGCCGACCAGGACGAGGTAGGTACTGCCACCGGATGACTCCGCGCCCGCTGCAGCGACGACGTAGGGACCGACCGGATCGGCTCCGGCGATCTGCTTGACCCGGTGGGTGCGGACGGTACCGAGCGGCACCATCGCTGTGCCACCGATCAACCCGCGCACCTGCGGGTGGCTGGTGCCGACCACCCTGCCGGTGGCGATCTCCACCACCTGGATCACCTCGCCGTCGTCATCCGGCGAGGCATGTGTCTCGAGCACCCGTTCGAGGGGGACGCGACCCACTTCGGCGGCGATCTCGCGGGCCTCGGCGCGGGCCAGCTCGCCGGCCCGCTCCTCGAGCACGTCACTCACCGACACGAAGATGATGGTCACGATGGCGGCACTGACCGCGACCATGATCGGCATCGTCAGCGCGAGGATGCGACTACGCAGCCCGAGCCGGATCCGCATGCTGCGAGTGTAGGTCGGTTTGTGCGGCCCGCTGCGGGGGTAACAGCCGCTACGGTCTCGGTCACGGGACTTGCGGGGAGAAGGAGGGACGATGTCGTTCTCACAGATGGCCGAGCCGACTGTCGACGCCATGGGCAGTGGCCAGGTCGACCTCGACGGCCACGCCGCGCGGCTGGCGGAGGTGCGTGCGGCTCTGGCCGGAGTGGGATTCCCGGCCGACCTGGACGAGGTGCTCGCCCACCTCATCCGCACGCGCGTGCCGGCACGGGTCGTGGCGCGAGTAGCCGTCCTGACGCCGGTGGTCTTCGCGGATGCCGACGAGATGTGTCGGTCGGTCGCCCTCGTCGACATGCCACCCCCGTGACAGCGGCGGCGTCGCCATCAGAGGTGGCGTACGACGCAACGGGGTGATTCTGAGCCGCGTCGGCCGACCCTCACCGGACCTCAGGCCGATCGGGTGCGCGTCGAGCCGGCGAGGAAGGAGGTGAAGGCGCGCAGTGTGGCGTTCTCCTCCTGGAGCCGGCTCACCTCGTCGCGGAGGACGTCGAGCTCGTCGCGGCCGCCGTCGTGGATGGCACGGAGCCTGCCTTGGGCGCGTTCGGCGACGTCGGCGTCACGGACCCACCCTCGCACCGTGGCGCGCGGCACATCGAGGAGGTCAGCGACCTCCGTGCACGCATGGGACAACGACCCGCGCTCGCCGGCGTGGGCGTGTACCAGCTGCACCGCCCGCCGGCTCAGGGCGAGGTCGGATCTGGCGCCTACGAGGGCATCGCGGTCGGGTCGAGCGTCTGCGTCGGGGCGGCCCTGCGCCACACCGGTGCACGCCGACCGCTCGACCAGGCTGAGCATGCCCGCCGAGTAGCTCGTGCTGTTCACCGGAACTCCTTGTGTCGTGGATGACGGCCGTCTCGACCTGTCGTGCCCGAATGTCTCACCCGAGAACCGCAGTGACAGACCAAACCTTGACACGTTGGACAACTCTTTACCCTCGTGCGTCGATATTGCCTCGGCGATGATGTTCAGTTCGATAAAGGGATGGTCCGGGTCGACCAATCGAACGCTCGGTCTGGCCCACTCATCTCCGGCCAGCCACCATCGACGCCACGGTCGGGGCCGGGCGTCATCCGGCATCGCCACGGCGGGGCGTCATCCGGCATCGCCACGGCGGGGCTTCATCCGCCATCGCCACGGCGGGGCGTCATCCAGCATCGCCACGGTGGGCGGCGCGGGCGTCGCGGCCGAGCGGCACGACGAGCGGGGTACCGGTCACCGGGTCGGGCACGACCCGCACCGCCAGTCCGAGGACGTCCCGCACGAGCGCCTCGGTCACCACCTCGGCCGGCTCGCCCTGGGCCACCAGCTGCCCGTCCCGCAGGGCGACGAGGTGGTGGGCATACCGCGCCGCGTGGTTGAGGTCGTGCAGCACCATGACGATGGTGCGCCCGTCGGACTCGTTGAGGGACTCGAGCAGGTCGAGCACCTCCATCTGGTGGGCGAGGTCGAGGAAGGTGGTCGGCTCGTCGAGCAGCAGGATGTCGGTCTCCTGGGCCAGCGCCATCGCGATCCAGGCCCGCTGGCGCTGGCCACCGGAGAGCGAGTCGACCGGGCGGTCGGCGAGGTCGACGATGCCGGTGGCGGCCAGGGCGCCGGCGACCGCACGCTCGTCGCCGGCCGACCACTGCCGGAACCACGACTGGTGCGGGTACCGACCGCGGGCCACCAGATCGGTGACGGTGATCCCGTCGGGAGCGACCGCGGTCTGTGGCAGCACCCCCAGACGGCGGGCCACCTCACGAGTGGGCAGCCGGTGGATGTCCTCACCGTCGAGCACGACCCGGCCGCCACGCGCCGGCAGCAGCCGAGCGAGCGCCTGCAGCACGGTGGACTTGCCGCACGCGTTCGGGCCCACGACGCCGGTGATGCGCCCGGTCGGGATGGACAGCGACAGGTCGCGCACCACCTCCACCTCGTCGTAGCCGAGGGAGACCCCGTCGGCACGTAGACGCTCGGATGACGCTCGCCCACCGAGTGCCGGGGCGAGCCGCGGAACCCTGCGACCCGGTTCACGAACGGTCGTGGTCATGATGGTGGCCTCTCGTCGGTCGTCGGTCGTCGGTCGTCGGTCGTCGGTTGCGGTCGGTCAGTGGTCAGTCGGTGGTGCCGGTGCGCTGCGCGCGGGCGAGGAGCCACAGGAGGTACGGCGCGCCGACGACGCCGGTGACGACGCCCACCGGGAGCTCGGTCGGGGCGAAGAGCAGCCGGGCGAGCAGGTCGCTGGCCAGGACGACGACGGCGCCGACCAGAGCGGCCGGGAGCAGGGTCAGCGGCGTACCGACCAGCCTTCGCGCCACGGGTGCGGCGACGAAGGCGACGAA
>JBOFLR010000058.1:0-7351 GCA_051657965.1 Dermatophilaceae bacterium | reverse complement strand
CGATCTGCGTGGCGTACGACGAGTCCGCGCTGAGCGTCGCGACCCAGAGGAACGACCCCCCGAACAGCACCAGGCCGGTGGTGACGACCACCTTGGTGCCGATCCGCGGGGCGAGCAGGGCCCCGGCCACCGACGCGGCCGCGATGCTCACCGCCACCGGGAGGATGCGGGCGCCGGTCGAGAGCGTGCCCCACTCGCGCACGAACTGCATGTACTGGGTGATGAGGAAGATGAACCCGAAGAGCGCGAAGAAGGTGACCGTCACCGCGCCGCTGGCCGCGCTGAACCGCCGGTCGCGGAACAGGGACAGGTCGAGCATCGGGTGCTTCGCGCGCCGCTCGATCGCGACGAACAGCAGGACGAGGGCCACCGTCACCGCGGCACCAGTGAGGGTGAAGGTCGACGCCCAGCCGTACTCCGGCGCCTCGATGATCGTGACGGTGAGTGCGCTGAGCATGAGCACGGATGACGCCAGGCCGGGGAGGTCGAGGCGCGGCACCGCGGGGTCGCGCGACTCGGGCACCAGCCGCCAGGCCGCGGCGGCGGTGACCACCGCGAGTGGCACGAGCGCCCAGAAGATGCTGGGCCAGGTGAACCGCTCGAGCAGGGCGCCGCCGGTGACCGGGCCGATCGCCACGCCGATGCCGACCACGGCGCCCCACACGGCGAGCGCACCGGCCCGCTCGCGCCGGTCGCGGTAGGCGTTGCTGATGATCGACAGGGTGGTCGGGAAGATCACCGCGGCGAACACCCCCATCGCCACCCGGGCCGCGACGAGCGCTTCGGGCGAGTCGACGAGCGCGGCGGCGGCCCGGGCCGCGGCGAAGCCGAGCAGGCCGATGACGAGCGCGGGCCGGCGGCCGTACCGGTCGGAGAGGCTGCCCATGGCGAGCACGAGGGCGGCGAACGCGAGGTTGTAGCCGTCGACGATCCACTGCAGCTGTCGGGTCGACGCGTCCAGGTCCACGGCGAGCGTGGGCAGGGCGACGTTGACGATGGTCGTGTCGAGGTTGATCACGAGCACCGCCGCGCAGACGGTGAGCAGGATCGGGAGCTTGCTGCGCACTGGGCACCTCCGAGTCGTGGCGACACCGCCGATGTGGACGGCGGCAACATTGAACATGAGCCATCGGTGTGGCCGCTGTCAACATCTCGGCTACAATCGACGCGTGCCCTACCACCACGGAAACCTGCGAGCGGCGCTCCTCGAGGCCGGGGTCGAACTGGCTCGGGAGCACGGGCCCGACGGCGTGGTGCTGCGCGAGGTCGCCCGGCGCACGTCGGTGTCGCACAACGCGGCGTACCGGCACTTCGCCCACCGCGAGGCGCTGCTCGCCGAGATCGCGGCACACGGCGCCGCACAGCTCGAGGCGGCGATGGTGCGCCGCCTTGAGACCGTGCCGGATGACGCCCCCGCGCCGCGCGCTCGGCGCCGCCTGCGTGAGATCGGGCGCGCCTATGTGGAGTTCGCGCTGGCCGAGCCCGGCCTGTTCGCCGTCTCCTTCAGCGCCGAGGCCCACCCGGCGGACGACCCGAGCGCCGACCCCGAGACGACGGGGGCCGACAAGCCCACCAGCACGACGGATGACACGAAGCCCACCGCCGCAGGGATTGCCAGCCGACCCGTCGGCGCGGCGGGCGGCGGAAAGCCCACCGCCACAGCGGACGACGGGCCGGGCACGAGCGACAGGCTGGGCGCAGCGGACGACGGGCCTGGCACGGCGAGCGGCGGGACAGCCGCCGAGCCGGCACCGTACGTCCTGCTCGGCCGGGTGCTCGACGAGCTCGTCGACGCAGGCGTCATGGAGCGCGAGCACCGGCCGGGCGCCGACACGGTGTGCTGGTCGGCGGTGCACGGGTTCGCAGTGCTCCACCTGTCCGGGCCGCGGCGATACGCGCCACCGGCCGAGCGCGACGCCGACCTCGACGCGCTCCTCGACACCATCGACCGTGGCCTCACTGCATAGTCAACCAAGATCCATTGGCTATGCAGGCCTCGACACGACCCGTCGGCGCATCTAGCGCGAGCCCTAGGCGCTCTCCCGAAGCACCTCAGCGACTTCCGGAACCGCTGGCTCGTCGCGTCCCGCTCCAGGAGCACGAAGTGAGGGGACTGCTGCACCGATGGGGTGACGTAGTCCAGCAACAGCTGGACACATCGAAGCCGGACCAATAGATCGGACACCCGACGGCCCTGGTGCCTCCTCACCGGTGAAGAGCCCTGTTGACACATGCGGCGTACGCCGCGAGCCGAGCCGGTGCAGGCTTGTCGATGGCCGCGCCTTCAGCTCGTGCGAGCGGACCGAAGGTCCGCACGCGGTCAATCGGCTATGGGCTGAGGGCGGAAGGTGAGTGAAGGGGTGTCGGCGTCGAAGTCGACGATGCCTCCGTTGTGGTCGATGAGGAGCGTGTCGGATTGCGTCGGCGGCGGCGCGGACCCAGCCCTCGGCGTGATCGTTAAGGGTGGGCGGCGGTCGGGTCGACGTGCAGCAGGGCGAGAACGGCGGTGGTGTCGAACCGCAGCCGAGTGACGACGTCCGGGGTGGGCACGAGAAGATGCTTGGTGCGGATGACCTGCCGTCCCGGTGGCGACATCCAAAGCCGTCGGTCGTCGGTCGTGAAGTCTTTACGGGGCGATCACTCGGTTTCGGGACGGCGCTTCTTGGCCTTGCGTCGGAGTGCGGTGTAGGCGCTGTGCCTGGAGCACGCGCCCGCCGCACCGGCTCGGATGACACCGCCACCCCTGGGAGACCTCGGGTCGTAATCGGGCCGGACTCCGAACGAGGGCGCCGGGCTACTCAGGCCCGGCTGGGTAAGTGCATCGGCGGGCGGGCCGTCGTCGCGCCGCTACGGCGGCCGGCCGAGCCAGGCCGCGACGACCTCGTCGAGTTCGGCCTGATGCTCCGGCGGTAGCGGGCTCAGCACGCAGAACTCGTTTCCCTCCAGGTCGGCCATCACCACCCACGACACGTTGCCCTGGCCCACGTCGACCCGGGTGGCGCCAAGGCCCTCCAACCGCGCGACCTCGGCCGCCTGGTCCTCATCCGGCCGCAGGTCGAGGTGCAGCCGGTTCTTGCCGGCCTTGACCTCCGGGACCCGCAGGAACAGCAGGTCGGGCAACAGCCCGTCCCCGAGAGAGCCGGCAGGAGGCTCCAGCACCACCTCGTCAGGCGTGGCGTGGGTGCGACGCCACCCCAGCGCAGCAGCCCAGAAGGCCGCAAGACTGTCGGGGTCTGCCGAGTCGACGTCGAGGCACTGGATGCGCAGGCTCACCCGGCCACCTTGGCCGCACAGCCGTTGGGGGACAACCCATTTCTCGCGGTGCACGGGTTCGCCGTGCTCCACCTTTCCGGGCCGCGGCGACACGCGCCACCGGCCGAGCGGGAGGCACACCTCGACGTGCTCCTCGACACCATCGAGCGCGGCCTCACCACCAGGCGGTCAATCCGAGACTTCGGGACGTCGTTCGCTGCGCCGACGCACGGTTCGTCATGGGTTCGTCACTGCTGCCACCGACACGATGGTCCCGTCCCAGAGGCTGTGCAGCGCCATAGCCGGCAGCAGGCTGGCGGTGCGCACGCGAACCCACACCAGGGCGAAGCCGAGCAGCCCGGTCATCACGAAGGTCTCCGGGCTGACGATGAGGTTGCCGTCGATGTCGACGATCAGGCCGTGGCCCAGCCCGAAGAGCAAGGTGGTGGCAATGGCACCGAAACCGAGCTCGCAGCGGCCGAGGCGCCACCGGATGTCGACCACGCGATCGAGGATGACGAGCAGGACTCCGCGATAGACGAGCTCTTCGTCCAGCGCCGGCATGACGAACTGGTAGGCGATCTCCTCACCGGTGACGTCGCTTCCGAACTGCAGACCGCCGACCACGGCCAGGCCAAACATGACGACGAACAGCACGGCCACAGGTCGAAGGCTGCCGACTGCCGGCCGCGCGAGGCCGATCCGGGCGAAGGAGAGAGCGGGCGACATCCACACCAGGGCAACGACCGCGACGATGGCGATGGTCTTGTTCTGCCAGTTGACGATCTGACCTGCGAAAGGCCCGCTCGGCGGGATGTAGATGATCACCAGGTAGCCGACGTACACGGACCCGCCGAACAGAAGTGCGCGCCAGTCGACCGGACGACGCGTCCTGCGGAAGGCAAGAGCAGCTACCAGCGCTGCCACGATCGCCATGTGCGCTACCGCGAGACCAGCGATCTTGACCATGGCGTCCATGCCTGCGCTCCTTTAATCCTCGAGCGCCGACCGCCGACGCCGGTCGACAGCGTGCGGCCCGCCAGCGGGCCAGGGCTATCGCCCCGCGGGGTGATCTTTCGGCGAATCGCCGTCCGACCGGCTCACTCCCGGGGGTGACTCCCCCCTGCGACGGCGGTCGAGTCGCGCAGCGCCAGGACGGCTGCATGCGTCCGGTCCCGGGCTCCGGTCTTCGACAAGACGTGGCGGACATGCGTCTTCACGGTCTGGTAGCTGATGCACAGCTCCTCGGCGATCTCGGCGTTGCTTCGCCCGTCGGCAAGCAGTGCGAGCACCTCGCGTTCACGAACCGTGAGCGTGGCCCACGGCATCGCGTTCGGGACAGCAGGCGCGACTGTCGACACCGATGACGGTGCCGTCGGCGACGAGGATCGGGCGACCGGCCCGCGCGCCACTCGTCGCCCGATCATGACCGGCGACCCCAGCAGCAGGACCAGGGTGATGACCGCGTCCACCGGAACCTCTGCCGAGCCGTACCACTTCCGGTGAAGCGTCACGATGACGACCAGGAACACCGCGACGAGGCCGAGCACGGCGACGAAGGTGCGCCGGAGCCTGCGTCCGCTGGCCTCCAGGCCGAGCACGTACAGGCTCACCACGACCGCCAGGGTGGAAGGCTGCGGCGCCATCCCCCACACGTTCGGCATCAGGAAGGCGGTCACCGACCAGCAGGCCGCGAGCGCCGGCCGTTTCCGATGCCCGAGCAACGGCGCGCACTGAGCCACCGCTACGGCGAGCACTACCGCCGCGGGTAGTGGGTTGGCCAGGTTGTTCAGCACGAGACCGACATCGCCCCCGACAGTCAGCTGCACAGCCGACCACCCCACGAGGACAACCGTGACGCCGATGTCGAAGCGACGTGGTGTGAACCGTTGCCTCAGGTGCACCGGGCCGGCATCGCTGACCGGCGACGACGTCGGTCGCACACCGGGCAGGGGTTTCACGCCCAGCTGGGTGGGGGCGGCGGGGGCGGGAGCGTGCCGTCGTCGGACCGGCGCTCGGGCTCGGTTGCAGGCGGCGCTGCCGACGGGGCGGGCGGTGCGGGCGGGGCGGCATCCGGAGCAGGTGGCGCTGCCGACGGATCAGAGGGCGGCGGCGCTGGCGGAGCGGCCGGCGGCGGGGGCGGCGTAGCGGGCGGAGCCGCGCTCGGAGGAGGTGGCGGAGGTGGGGTGGCACCAGCAGGTCCCGCGCCCGGCGCGGGCGGTGGCGGCGGGGCGGCATCCGTGCTGGAACTCCACGAGCCGGCGGCGCCCGGCGGGGGCGGTGGTGCGGCGGGTGGCGGGCTGACCGTGAGCCCGGTGAGCCGCCCGGCCGCGTCGAGCTCGCGCAGCGTCGACATCACCCGCTCGCGATCGGCCGGGGCGACCGGGTGCCCGACCGTGTCGAGCCACGCGATGACCCCGAGGTCGCGCAGCGCCCGGTCCGGGGAGCCGCCCGGGGCTCCTGGAGTGCTCACGCCCGCGTTCGCCATGGCCTGGTCGGCCTTCGCCGCGAGGTCGGTGGCGGCCGCCTTGGCCCGTTCGAAGAAGCTCATGCCTGCCTCCGTGCGTCGAGAACCGCGTCATCCCCGGTGGTGAGAGGACCGCGTCACGAGAAACCCTAGGACCACGGTGGGCGTTGCGCCTAGCGTTGGCCACGATCGCGGCGCAGGGTCCCTGCCACGCAGGGCGCGGGAACCAGCCGCACGACAAGGAGGTACGGATGCCGATCCACGGCTCGCTGTTCCAGGACTTCACCGAGAAGTCGTCCCAGGACCCGTTCGCGCTGCAGAACAAGAAGATGCTGCGCATCGACATGAAGTACGGCGAGGTGTGGGCCAAGACCGGCTCGATGGTCGCCTACCAGGGTGACGTGCGGTTCGAGAACAAGGGCTCCGGCGGGCTCGGGAAGATGCTCAAGGCGGCGGCCACCGGCGAGGGCGTGAAGATGATGCGCTGCACCGGCAACGGCGAGCTGTTCGTCGCGGACTTCGCGTCCGAGATCCAGGTGATGTACCTCGAGAACGACTCGCTGTCGGTCAACGGCAACAACGTGCTGGCGTTCTCGAGCTCGATCCAGTGGGACATCCACCGCATCCAGGCCCGCGGTGGCGCCATGACCGGTGGCCTCTACAACGTCTCGCTGCGCGGCACCGGCTATGTCGCGGTCACCACCGAGGGCGAGCCGGTGGCGCTCGACGTCGCCTCCTCGCCGACGTTCGCCGACGCCCAGGCGGTGGTGCTGTGGACCTCCGGGGTGTCGATGGACGTGCGCGTCGACACCGGGGGCATCGGCTCGATGATCCGCGGCGGCACCGGCGAGCTGCTGCAGATGGCGTTCGGCGGCCAGGGCTACGTGCTCGTGCAGCCCAGCGAGTCGGTGGGTGCCGGCGGCCACCAGACCGGGGGCACCAGCAGCCAGGGCGGCCTCGGCCAATTCCTCAGCTGACCGCACCTCACCCTTCGTCATCCGGGCGGGACACCCGGGTGACGTCCCGGTCCGGGCACGGATGACGCCCGCCGCCCGGACCGGGACGAGCGCCGCGGCATCCGTGCGGAAGAATCGCCGGCATGACCGCACCGGCCACCGACACCGGCATCCTCGACGTCGCGCGCGAGCAGGTGCTCGGCCGCGGCGTCGGGCTCACCGAGGAGCAGGTGCTGGGCGTGCTCCGCACCGACGACGACGCGCTGCCACACTTGCTCGGCCTGGCCCACGAGGTGCGCCTGGCGTACCAGGGCCCGAGTGTCGAGGTCGAGGGCATCGTCTCGCTGAAGACCGGCGGCTGCCCTGAGGACTGCCACTTCTGCTCGCAGAGTGGGCAGTTCACCAGTCCGGTGCGGTCGGTGTGGCTGAACATCCCCGAGCTGGTGCGGGCCGCGAAGGAGACCGCGGCCACCGGTGCCACCGAGTTCTGCATCGTCGCCGCCGTGCGTGGCCCCGACGAGAAGCTGATGCGGCAGCTGCGCGAGGGGGTCGCGGCGATCCGGGCGGCGGTCGACATCCAGGTGGCCGCGTCGCTCGGCATGCTCACCCGCGAGCAGGTCGACGACCTCGTCGACATGGGGGTGCACCGGTACAACCACAACCTCGAGGCCGGGCG
>JBOFLR010000057.1:0-2222 GCA_051657965.1 Dermatophilaceae bacterium | reverse complement strand
GTCGTGAGTCCACGCAGAGCGTGGGACCCGCGGTCGTCGTCGACCGCGCATCGGCCGCGGAGTGGCTGGCCCAGCGGCTCGCCGAACCGGTCGACGACGGGGTGCTGACCGTGGTGTGGCAGTCCGTGACGCGGCTGTACTGGCCGCCGGAGGAGATCGCGGCCGTCGCTGCCGTCGTCGAGGAGGCGCGGGCGCGCGGGTCCCGCGTCTCGGGTCAGCGGCCGGTCGTGCACCTGGCGCTCGAGCACCCGTGGGCCTCCGGTGGCACACCGGGACGTGGACACGACGGCCTGCCGCGGCTCGAGGTCGACGGTGAACCGATCGCGGTCTGCGACCATCACGGACCGCCCGTACGCTTGCTCCGGTGAGCCAGCCGACCCCGCGACCCTCGCGAACCCGCGCCGAGCGGCACGCGCCCGGCCCGTCCGTCACCGTCATCGCGCGACGCCGCCTGGTGGTCGGCGGCGGCGCGCTGCTCGGTCTGGGGGCGCTCGGCTACGGCGCGCGGGAGCTCCTCGTCGACCAGCCGGGGACGGCCGCCGCGGGCACGCCGGCGAGCTCGGCGTCATCCACTGCGCCTGGCACCGGCGCCCCGGCGAGCCCGAGCGCCCCGGCGAGTGCCTCGGCGAGTCCGAGCGCGTCGGCCGAGCCCACGGTGGTCGAGGCGCCGCGCCTCACCGAGCAGCTCGCGCGCTACCTCGACGGCCGCGGCGGCACTCTCGGCCTGGAGCTGGTCGACCTCGATCGCGGCCAGGCCTTCCGGTACCGCGCCGACGAGGGCCTGTGTTACAGCACGATCAAGGTGCTGATCCTCACGACCGTGCTGCGGCTCGGGCAGGAGGACGGCACGGAGCTCACCGAGCGCCAACGCGAGCTCGCCGAGCGGATGATCACCCGCAGCGACAACGCGGCCACCGAGACGCTGCTCGCGCAGGTCGGGCGGGACGAGGTGCGCCGGGTCGCCGGCCTCGCCCGGATGACGCGCACCGAGATCGACGGCGGATGGTGGGGACACTGGCGCACGGTGCCGGGCGACCTCGACCGCATGGTCGACGCGGTACTCGACTCCGACGCCGTGCTCGACGGTCGCCGGCGTGCGATCGCTCGCTTCATGATGGCCGACGTCGTCGACGAGCAACGCTGGGGCGTGTTCGCACCGGAGAGCGACGACGTGCACGTGGCCGCCAAGAACGGTTGGGGGCCGATGCCGGCCGGCTACCACCTCAACTCCACCGGATGGGTGTCCGGCGCCGGGCGGGAGTACGTTCTCGGCATCCTGTCGGTCAGCCCGTCGGGGTTCCGGTACGGCCGCGCGACGATCTCGCGCGTTGCAGACATCTGCCACGAGGCGCTGGCCCGTCCATTGGCGTGACAGCGCCCGCCAGAAGGCTGGCGCGTCCGCTGGCGCGGCACGAGGCGCCGCTCGCCCAATGGCGTAAAGCACTGCAAGAGCGCGTTCTTCGCTACCGTTGGCTCATGACGGGGACGCTGTCGCGGCGGGACATGGCGATCGCCGGAGGCGTCGGGGTGGCGCTCGGTGCGGTGACGCTCGCCGGCCAGCCGGGCGAGGTGTCCAGCACTCCGGCGTCGGCACGCGCGACGACCAGGGACCAGCTCACCGCGGACCTCGACCGTTACCTGTCGATGCGCTCCGGGGTGGCCGGGCTCGTGCTGCGCGACAACCGCGACGGCAGCTACTACGCCTGGCGGCCGCGGAGGCAGCAGACCCACGGCACGGTCGCGGCGCTCGTCCTCGTGGCGTTACTGCGGGTGGCGCAGGAGCGGGGGAGGGCGCTCACGTCCGCTCAGCAGTCGCTCGCGTCGGCGATGATCCGCACGTCCGACCGGGGCGCCACGAACACCCTGATGGGCCAGGTCGGGGTCGCCACCTGCCGCCGGGTGGCCGCGCAGCTCGGCATGCGCGACACCAGGGTGCTGGGCGGCACCGTGTTCCGGTCGAGCAGCTGGTGGGGGCACTCGGTCTCGACCACCTACAACCTCGTCGTGCTGATGAACGCCCTCGCGTTCGGCAGCTACCTGACCGCCGACCGCCGGGCTCACGCGCGGCGGCTGATGGCGTCGGTCGCGCCCTCCCCGACGTGGGGCCTGCGCGGCGGTGCCCCGGACGACGTGCACGTCGAGCAGACGAACGGCTGGGGCCCGCGGTCCGACGGCTACCGGCTGAACTCCGCCGGCCTGGTGACCGGGCGTGGCCGCAGCTA
>JBOFLR010000056.1:0-4366 GCA_051657965.1 Dermatophilaceae bacterium | reverse complement strand
CGGCTCGGCCGATGCCGGAGTCGCCGCCGGTGATGACGGCGCGCTTGCCGGTGAGCCGGCTGCGGCCGGTCCACGACTCGATGCCGTGGTCAGCGGGCGGGTCGAGCGCGGCGTCCGAGCCAGGCCACTGCTGGCCCTGTTCGGGTTGTCCGGATGACGTCATGGCGGTCCTCCCGTGCAGATCTGGCGACTTACTCGACGGCGGGTCGGTGATGTGAGTGGTCGGCGCGCCGCACCGGCCGGGCTGGCGGTGGTAAAAACGGTGAGGTGACGGATGTACCCGTGGGGCCCCGCGCCATGCACCGGAGGCACCGGAGGCATCGGGTGCTGCCGGATGGCGCCGGTGGTGCCGGATGGCGCCGGATGGCGCGGGTGAGTGAGCCGGATGATGCCGGCACGTGAGCCGGGCGCCGTGACGCGCCGCCACTTCGCGACCGACGATCCCGCGGTCGCGCACGACCACGTCGACCGTCTGGTCGGCCCCGGCATCGACCTGCTGCCCGCCTCGGGTGGCTTCCGGCTCGCGTATCGCCGCACCGTCGCCCCGGGCGTCATCCTCGACGACCTCACCTTCGACGGGGTCGGCACCGTCGTCTCACCCGTGGACGCCGTGGTCGTCATGGAGGTGCGGTCGGGCGCCGTCGACCGGCGTTCCGGTGGCACCCGCGAGACGGCGGGCGCCGGAGGCGCGTTCGTGCAGCGGGCCGGCGGACCACCGGCCCACGAGGTGTACCACCGGGCGACCGCGCGGGGGGTGATGCTCGACCGGTCGATCCTGACCAGGGTCCACGCCACCGCGGGTACCGAGACCGGTGGCGCCGACGTAGCACCTCTCGGCCGGTGGACCGACGACATCGTGTCCGATCCGGAGGCGGTCGCCTCGTGGCATCGCACCGTGTCCTACGCCGGCGAGGTGCTCGGCGCCGACTGGGCGCCTCAGGCACCGCTCGTCGTCGGCGAGCTGGCGCGGCTGCTCGCCACCACGGCCGTCGTGCTCTTCGCGCCCGGACCCCGCACCGGCCCGGCCGCCCCGCCGCCGCGCCCCGAACGGGCCGCCGCGCCCGTCCACGTCCGCCGGGCGGCGCGCTTCCTCGAGGAGCACGCACATCAGGACGTCGACGTCCTCGACGCGGCGGCCGCCGTCTCGGTCGCCCCCGGCGCGCTGCGGCTCGGGTTTTCCCGCCACCTCGGGTGCACCCCGCGCGGCTACCTCCGCCGGGTCCGGGTGCACCGGGCCCACGAGGACCTCCTGCTCGCGACGCCGGCCACCACGGTCGCCGGCGTCGCGCACCGGTGGGGATTCGCGCACCCCGACCAGTTCGCCGAGTGCTACCGCGACGAGTTCGGCAGCCATCCCGAGAGCACCCTGCGGTCGGATGCCGCTCCGCGACCTTCCCGCGTAGCCGCTCCGCGACGTTCCCGTGCGTAGCCGCTCCGGACGCCAGGCCCCCGCGTAGCCGTTCGGCGCACCGGGTACCGGGCACCCATGACGCGCCGACCAGAGATCGTCCTCGCCCTCGCGCTGCACGGCTACCGCTTCTCGACCGTCATCCGACGTCATGCTCGACCCGCCGACCCGGATGTCGTGCCCGTGCGGTTCCTCGGCCGCCCGGCCCTGCTCGTCGCCGGCCCGGAGGGCGTGCGGTTCTTCACGGACACCTCGGTGTTCCGCCGTCGTGACGCGACGCCCCACGTCGTGGCCGACGTGCTCTTCGGGCGCGGTGCGGTGCACGGTCTGGACGGTGCCGACCACGAGCACCGCAAGCAGCTGTTCGTGCGCGCCACCGGTCCGGCCGCGGTCGTGGAGCTGGTGACGTCCACCGGCCGGCGCTGGCGTGAGGTGCTGGCCGACACGCCGTCCGGCCGCCCGGTCACCGTGCAGCGGCTCGCCGAGCAGGTGATCGGGTCAGCGGTGACTGCGTGGGCCGGCGTACCGGCGTCGTCGCAGTCCAGGGCCACGCCCTCGGTGGTGCGTGACCTGGCCGCCGAGGTCGACGGGTTCGGGGTGTTGGGCCCGGCCAACGTCGCGGCACGGCTGGCCCGTCGCCGCACGAACGCCTGGGCCGCGGCGGTGGTCGAGGAGCAGCGGCGCACCGGCACCGCGCCCGAGGGGTCGGCCCTCGCGATCGCCGCGGCCTGGACCGGTGCCGACGGCTCCCTCCTGCCGGCCGAGGTCGCCGGGGTCGAGCTGCAGAACCTGCTCCGGCCGACCATCGCGGTGTCGCGGTTCGTCGCGTTCGGGGTGCTCGCGCTCACCCTGCATCCGCAGTGGCGTACCCGGCTGCGGGAGGAGAACGACGGGCTGAGCTTCCCCGGCCGCGACGCCATGGCGTTCGCCCACGAGGTGCGGCGGCTCACGCCGTTCGTGCCGCTGCTCGCCGCCCGGGCCGACCGTGACGCGACGTTCCACGGGCAGCCGGTGCCGCGCGGCAGCCGGGTCGCGCTCGACGTGATGTTCACGCTGCGCGACCGCCGGCACTGGCACGAGCCGCAGCGGTTCGACCCCGAGCGCTTCCTCGGCGGCCAGGACCTCGTCGCCGACGCGCTCGTCCCGCAGGGCGGCGGATCGGTGGTGCACGGTCACCGCTGCCCGGGCGAGGAGGTGACGCTCGGCATCCTCGCGGCGTCGCTGGCCGAGATCGCGAGCGCCGACTGGCGGTTGCCGCCCCAGGACCTGTCGGTGGCCCTGCACCGGGTGCCGACCGCGCCGGCGAGCGGCATCCGCCTGGTGCCGAGCGGATGACGGCCGCGCCCGGCGCGGACCGCCCGTGGCCGTTGGCGTTCGTCCTCGCGGGAGCGTCGTTCCTGCTCCTGTTCGACAGCCTGGCGGTCGCCACCGCGCTGCCCACGATCGGCAGCGAGCTCGACCTGCGGCCCGGAGTCCTGCAGTGGGTCGTGAGCGCGTACTCGGCGAGCATCGGGGCGTTCCTCCTGCTCGGTGGCCGGATGTGCGACCTGTGGGGCCGGCGGCGCACGCTGGCCGCGGGTCTGGTCGTGTGCACGGTCGGTGGTCTGGTCGCGGGAGCGGCGTCGTTCACCGCCGGTGGCCTCGGGGTGCTGTTGACCGGCCGGGTGCTGCAGGGTGTGGCCGCGGCGTTCGCGCTGCCGGCCGCGATGGCGGCGGCCGCGTCGGCGTTCGAGCGGGAGCCGTGGCGCAGCCGGGTGTTCGCCGTGCTGGCGTTTGCCGCGTGGGCCGCCGCCGTCGGAGGTGCGACGCTCGGTGGCCTGATCACCGACGCCTGGGGTTGGCCGTGGGTCTTCTGGGTGACGGTGCCGGTGGGCGTCGTCCTCGTCGTGCTGACCGCGGCGGTGGTCCCGGATGACGGCCCGTCCCGGCTCGAGTGGCGCCGGCTCGACGTCACCGGAGCGCTGCTGGCGACGGCCGGGCTCGCGGTCCTCGTGCTCGGCGCGGAGGAGCTGGGCGCCGGCGAGCATCCGGTCCAGGCGGTCGTCGTGCTCGGCGTCGGCGGTGTGCTGCTGGCCGCGCTGGTCCTCGTGGAGACCCGGACGGCGCATCCGTTGGTCCGCCCGGCGCTGGTGCGGCATCGCCGGGTGATCGGGAGCTGCCTGCCGTTCGCCGGCTACTGTGCCGGCTACACCGCAGTGGTCGTCGTCGGGGCGCAGATGCTGCAGCAGCTGCACGGCCTGTCCGCCGGTACCGCTGGCCTGGCCCTGGTGCCGATGCTGCTCGCCGGCATGGCCAGCTCGGCACTGACCGCCGCCGCGCTGCGCCGCATCTCGAGCGTCACGCTCGTCGTGGGCACCCTGATCGTGTGCACGACCGCGCTGGTCGGACTGGCCGTCCTCGGTCCTGGCGGGGCCGCCGCCGCGATCCCCTGGCTGGTGCTCTGGGGCGCCGGGTCCGGACCGGTCTACGTCGCCCTCACCCGCATCTGCGTCGCCGGCACCCCGGAGCCGGACCGCGGTGTCGTCGCGGGGGTGTTCGAGTCGATGAGCCACGTCGGCGGTGCGCTCGCGGTGGCCGGGCTGCTCGGCCTCCTGGGCGCCGGAGCCGACTTCCGCACGGTGCTCCTCGTCGGTGCCGGAGCAGTCGGTGTTGGCGCTCTGTCCGCTCTGCTACTGCCGCGGGATGACGCAGACGCGGACGACACGCGGGATGAAGCCGACCCGCGCGTTGCCGCGCAGGGAGAGAGGACGGACGTCGACCGGCTGGCGTACTAGGCCCTGTTGCGAAAGACGGTCCGCGTCCTCGATGGGCTCCTGTGACGCCGGCTACGACGCGGAAACCGGGTCGAGCACAACGACTTCGGCGTCGTAGCCGGCGTCATAACGTCACGAGGCCCCGGACCGAGAAACTCTCGCGACACGCCCCAGACGCGCGAGACCCGGCTCACCAACCGTCCGG
>JBOFLR010000055.1:0-2847 GCA_051657965.1 Dermatophilaceae bacterium | reverse complement strand
CTGGCGGCGCCGGTCGACCCGGTCGACGCGCTGCGCCGGGTCGCCTTCCTCCTCGAGCGCTCGCTCGCGGGCAGCTACCGGGTCGAGGCGTTCCGCAAGGCCGTCACGGTGCTGCGCGAGCTGTCCCCCGACGAGGTGCGCGCGCGGGCCGAGGCCGGCACGCTCCAGGAGCTTCCCGGCATCGGGAAGGCGACGAGCGGGGTCGTCGCCGAGGCGGTGGCCGGGGAGCTGCCGGCGTACCTCGCGAGCCTGCAGGCGTCATCCGGCGGCCCGCTGGAGGAGAGCGGCACCGAGCTGTACGCGGCGATCCGCGGCGACTGCCACCTGCACTCGGACTGGAGCGACGGCGGCTCGCCGATCGAGGAGATGGTGCTCACCGGCGCCGAGCTCGACCACGACTGGATGGTGCTCACCGACCACAGCCCGTCGCTGCGGGTGGCGAACGGGCTCTCGGCGGAGCGGCTCACGAAACAGCTGGGCGTGGTCGACGCGGTGAACCGCTCGCTCGGCGACCACCTGCGGTTGTTCAAGGGCATCGAGGTCGACATCCGCGACGACGGCTCGCTCGACCAGACCGACGCCATGCTCGCCCGGCTCGACCTCGTGACGGCCTCGGTGCACTCGAAGCTGAAGACGGCCGCCGGGCCGATGACGCGGCGGATGGTCGCGGCGGTGTCGAACCCTCGGGTCAACGTGCTCGGGCATTGCACGGGGCGGCTGGTGCTCGGGTCGCGCGGCACCCGGCCACCGTCGGAGTTCGACGCCTGCGCGGTGTTCGAGGCGTGTGCGGAACACGACACGGCGGTCGAGATCAACAGCCGGCCCGAGCGCTGCGACCCGCCCGACGAGCTGATCCTCCTCGCGCTCGAGATCGGCTGCCTCTTCGCCGTCGACTCCGACGCGCACGCCCCCGGCCAGCTCGACATGAAGGCGCACGGTGCCGCCCGGGCGGCGCGGCTCGGCATCCCTACCGACCGGATCGTCACCACCTGGGATGCCGACCGCCTCCTCGCCTGGGCGACCACCTGACCCAGGCGTCCCCCACGTCGCGACGTGGGGTCGCCGGCATCCGGCTCGGGCACGGCCGTGACGGCTGCCGGGGTCCAGCCAAGGCCTCCGGAACGGCGACGCAAGGCCGGTCCGGCGCACCGACCGGTACGCCGGACGCCGCCCGGCGTAAGTGACCGGCCGGCTGGACGCCGCCCGGTCGCAAACCGGAACGGTGGAGAGGGGAGTCCTCCCCATTGACAGCGCTCCCGGCCCTCTGGTTGCGTCGATCGGGTTGGTTCTCGGCCGTGCCGATCGGCCACCATCCACTGTTGAAGCAAGGGGACAAGAGCAGATGAGACGAATGGTGTGGGCTGCCGTCGGGGTGGTCACGACGATGGTGGCGGCGGTGCTGCTGGCCACCTCGGCCGCCTCGGCGGCCGAGGTGACGATCGAGGCCGAGTCGTCGTCGGCCTGGCAGTTCTCGGCAGGATGGGAGGACGGCACCGACGAGCGCTACACGCGGGTCGTCGGTGACACCGCGACCCTGACGTTCACCGGTACCAAGGTGAGCCTGTACGGCACGACCGCGCCGCACCACGGCATCGCGACCGTTGCGGTCGACGGCGTGGCCATCGACGTCGACCAGTTCGCGAGGGAACGCACCGAGAGCACCCGGATCTTCGACTCGCCCACCCTGGCGGCCGGGGAGCACACGCTGACCGTGACGATGACCGACAAGGTCAACCCCAGCCGGGTCGACGACGGCGACCCGGCGTTCAGCCTCGACAAGGCCGTCGTCGAGACGGGCGGCGCGACCCCGACGCCCACCACGTCGCCCACCCCAACGTCATCCCCGAGCCCGTCGCCGACGGCGCCGGCGGAGCCCGGCCTCATCACCCAGGAGGGGACGAAGCTGTTCCGCGACGGACAGCAGTACAAGTTCGCCGGGATGAACGCGGACACCTGGTTCGGGTGCTGGGACGGTGAGAAGGACGCCACCACCGACGCCAACCTCGACCGGTACTTCGGTGAGCTCAACCCGCACTCGATGACACGGATCTGGGCCTACCCGAACGCCTACGACGCGAATCTGATGGAGCGCATCGTCGCCGCCGCCGAGCGACACGGCCAGTACCTCATGGTCACCCTCACCGACGGCAACGACGGTGGCGAGCAGTGCGGCGGGCTGCCGGAGAACTACGGCGACCCGAGCGGCATGGTCGAGCACGTCCGAGCCGTCGTGCCCGACTTCGCCGACCGCAACGCGGTGGCGGTCTGGGAGGTCTGCAACGAGTGCGACATCGACCCGGGCGAGACCAAGGAGTGGTACCGGGCCATCACCGACGAGATCCGCGCCCAGGACGCCGACGCGGTCATCACCATCGGCGGTGCGACCTGCTACACCAGCGAGATCCCGCTGGAGGACTGCATCGAGACCAACGACCTGCCCAACAACGACATGGTCTCCATCCACGAGTACGACGACAACGACGGCGGCGTGTCGCACTGGGCCGACGAGACCGCCGAGATCGCCCGGCGGCTGAACATCCCGGCCTTCGTCGGCGAGACCGGCGTGACCAACGGCGGTGGCGACTGCGGCTCCCAGGACTGCAACGCCACCCGGATGGCGGCCGAGTGGACGGCGTACATCGCCGAGCCCGAGTACGCCGGCATGCTCTTCTGGGACTTCAAGTGGGGTCACCCCGACCCGACCACGGTCAACCTCGACACCCCGATGTGGGACGAGGCCAGCTCGTACCGTCACGAGTTCCAGGGCAGCTGAGTCCGCTCTCCACGGCACCACTCTCCACGGCGCCGGCGGTCGGGCGTCTCCACGAGAAGTCCGACCGCCGGCGC
>JBOFLR010000054.1:0-6419 GCA_051657965.1 Dermatophilaceae bacterium | reverse complement strand
TCGTCACCCGGCGGCTGACCCGCACCCCGATCGCGCCGAGCTTGCGGTCGGGGCCACGGTCGTCGGCGAGCACCCACACGCCGCTGCGCCCATCGACCCGCACGGTCTCGACGCCGAACTCGCGGCAGGCCCGGATCATCACCTCCTCGAGGCGGCGCACGTGGGCGACGACGTCGATCGGCACCTCGGGCAGGCGCACGACCGGGTAGCCGACGAGTTGCCCCGGCCCGTGCCACGTGATCTTGCCGCCGCGGTCGACATCGATGACCGGCGTGCCGTCGGTGGGCCGCTCGCGGGCCTCGGTGCGCTTCCCGGCGGTGTAGACGGCGGCGTGCTCGAGCAGGAGCACGGTGTCGTCGAGCTCACCGGCGACGACCTGCGCGTGCACGTCGCGCTGCGCCTGCCACGCCTCGTGGTAGTCGACGACGTCGGGCGCGAAACCCAGGTGCACCATCCGCATGCCCTCCACGGTACGTCCGATCGCACCCGGTCGGTTGCCGTGGTCGTAGACCGGCGACGAGCCGGGCGCCGGGTATCCGGGGAACTGGGCGTTCCGGATGACGCGGCGTCGGTGCGTGCTCTTAGGCTGACCCGTCATGAGCGACGCTCGCATCCCGGATGACGCCGACCGCGCCGGCGGGGCCGACCAGGCTCGTAGGGAGGAGCCGGGTAACGGCGACCCTGGGCGGGACGTCCGCCACGCAGCAGGACGGCGCCCGCGCCTGGTGCTGCTGGTGGCGGCCCTGGTGGTGACGGGCTGGTTCGCGATCGGCGGCCTGGGCGGGCAGTACACCGGTCGGCTGTCCGAGGTGCAGACCAACGACAACGCGAACTTCCTCCCGGAGGAGGCCGAGTCCACCGAGGTCGCCGAAGCGGTCGCCGAGTTCTCCGACGAGGACACCCTGCCTCTCGTGGTCGTCGTGGAGGCCACCGGCGGTGACCGGCTCGACCAGTCCGGACTAGCCGCAGCCGAGCGGCTCGCCGCCGATCTCTCGGGTCTTGCGCTGCCCGACCTGGGCCCTGGCGTCACGGTGGGCGACTACCTGGCCGAGAGCGGTCCGATCGTGCCGACACCCAGCGCCGACGGCGAGGCACTGCTCCTCGTGGTGCCGGTGCAGGAACGAGCGGCGAGCGAGGTGGTCGAGGAACAAGCCCCGCTCGTCGTCATCACCGAGGCGGTGCGCGCCGCCGCGGACTCCTCGTTCGAGGGGGTCGCGGCCGAGGCCTACGTGGGCGGGCTCGGAGGTCTGCTGGCCGACTTCTCCGAGGCGTTCGGGGGCATCGACGGCATCCTCCTCGGTGTCGCGCTCGCCGTCGTCCTCGTCATCCTGCTCGTCGTCTACCGCAGCCCGATCCTGCCTCTCGCGGTTCTCGCGACCTCGCTGTTCGGGCTGGGCCTGGCGTCGGTCGTCGTCTACCAGCTGGCCAAGAACGACGTCATCGAGCTGTCCGGGCAGAGCCAGGGGATCATGTTCATCCTCGTCGTCGGCGCCGCCACCGACTACGCGCTCCTCCTGGTCAGCAGGTTCCGCGAGGAGCTGCACGACGAGCCGAGCTCCTGGGCGGCGATGCGGCGAGCCTGGCGGGGCGCGGTCGAGCCCATCGTGGCGTCGGCGGCGACCGTCATCCTCGGTCTGCTCTGCCTGCTGCTCGCCGACCTGCAGAGCACCGCGGGCCTGGGCCCGGTCGGGGCGCTCGGCGTCGGGGGAGCGCTGGTGGCGTCGCTCACCTTCCTGCCCGCGGTGCTCGTGCTCGTGGGGCGGACGTCGTTCTGGCCGTTCGCGCCGCGTCTCGACCACGTCCACGCCGAGGACGTCATCGGCACCCGGTCGATCTGGGGCCGGGTGGCCGGCGTCGTCGGGCGTCGGCCGCGCCGCACCTGGGTGGTCACCCTCGCGATCCTGCTCGGGTTCGGCGCCTTCGCTCCGACGTTCGAGGCGGAGGGCGTCTCCGTGCAGGACACCTTCCTCACCGATGTCGAGTCGGTCGACGCGCAGCGGGCGGTGTCCGACCACTTCCCGGCCGGCGCCGCCGACCCGCTGCAGGTCGTCGTGCCCGAGGCCGAGGCTCAGGCTGCGCTCCAGGTCGTCAGCGCCGACGAGGGCGTCGAGACGGCGTACCTCGGGCTCGCGCCCCCCGCGCCCGGCCAGCCGGCCCCGGCCGCACCTGTCGTCGAGGGGCGCACGCTGATCCAGGCCACCACCACCGGCGCGAGCGACAGCCCCGAGGCGGAGCGCACCGTCGAGCGGCTCCGGCAGTCGCTCGACGACGTGAGCACCGACGCGGTCGTGGGCGGCAACGCGGCCATCAACCTCGACGTGCTCGACGCCAGCGCCCGCGACCTGCGCGTCATCGTGCCCACCATCCTGCTGGTGATCTTCCTCGTGCTCTGCGTGCTGCTCCGGTCGGTGGCCGCGCCGCTCGTGCTGGTGGTGGCGAACGTCGTGTCGTTCGCGGCCACCATCGGTGTCGCCGCCGTGGTGTTCGACGTCGGCTTCGGTTTCGCGGGCAGCGACCCGGCGATCCCGCTGTACGGGTTCGTGTTCCTCGTCGCGCTCGGTATCGACTACTCGATCTTCCTGATGACCCGGGTGCGCGAAGAATCGCTCATCCGGGGGACCCGTCCCGGCATCCTCGTCGGCCTCGCCGTCACCGGTGGCGTCATCACCAGCGCCGGCATCGTGCTGGCCGCCACCTTCTCGGCGCTGTCGGTGCTGCCGCTGGTCTTCCTGGTCCAGATCGCCTTCATCGTCGGGTTCGGCGTGCTGCTCGACACCTTCGTCGTGCGCTCGCTGCTCGTGCCGGCGTTCGCCCACGACCTGGGGCGTCGCACGTGGTGGCCGCTGCAGCTCCAGGCCGATCGTCGACCGGATGCTGCTGTGGCGCGAGGTGACCAGACCGGATGACGCGCGTCGCGCTCGCCGGGTACGGCTCGGCCGGTCGGGGCATCCATGCGCCGCTGCTGGCCCGGGCCGGGTGCGAGGTGGTGGCGGTGTCGACGGCCGACGCCGGGCGTGCCGAAGCCGCTCGTGCGGACATCCCGCACGTACAGGTCGTGCCGCGCCTGGAGGACCTCCTCGATCTCCGCCCGGTGCTCGACCTCGTCGTCCTCGCGACGCCGAGTGGAGGACACGCCGCACAAGCCCGCGTGGTCGCCGATGCCGGCCTCGCGTGCGTCGTCGACAAGCCGCTCGCGGTCGACGCCGCCACGGCGGCGGGCGTGGTCCGGCACGCCGCAACCCGGCGTGTCGCACTGACCGTGTTCCAGAACCGCCGTTTCGACCCCGACCACCGCACCACCGCCCGGGTCGTGCGCGAACGGCTCGTGGGCGAGCCGTTCCGGTACGAGATGCGTTGGGAGAGATGGCGCCCCGTGTCGAAAGACCGGTGGCGTGAGAACGCACCGCCGGCCGACGGCGGCGGCATCCTGCTAGACCTGCACAGCCACCTCGTGGATGCCGCCGTGCAGCTGTTCGGGCCCGTCTCGTCGGTCACGGCGACGGTGGCGGCGCACATCACACCTGCCGAGGACGACGCGTTCCTGCTGTGCCGGCACGCATCGGGCGTGGTGTCGCATCTGGGGGCGAGCTCACTGGCCGGTGCGCCCGGGCCTCGGGTGCGCCTGCTCGGCACGTCGGCCGCGTACGTGGTCGCCGACTTCGAGGCCGAAGCGCACGTGTGGGACGCCCAGCGGGACCTCGACCCGGACCACTGCGGCTGGCTCTACCGCGGGACCGAGCGCGAGGCCGTGCCTCGGACGCCGGGGGAGCAGGCGGACTTCTATCGAGCGGTCGTCACCGCCCTCGGCAGTCCGGACCCACAGCGGGCCATGCCCGTCGACCCGTGGGACGCCGTACACACCCTCGCCGTCATCGACGCCGCGCGGGTGTCGGCCGCCGAGAACCGGGTCGTTCTCGTGACACCGGGTCGCTAGCGCGCACGAGCACCTCGAGCCGGAGCGCGGGGAGGGGAGGACGGACCCGAGCGGTCGACGCGGCGCCGACGACGTGCGGACTCGACCCCGACCTGGCGTGGACCGCGGTCAGGGGGTGGGGAGGCGGCGCGGTTCGAGCCGTTCCTCGCGGACCGTGCCGTCGTCATCCGCCGTCACGACGTACGCGCCGGCGCCGCTGCGCTCGCTGACCGCCTCGACGAGCGTCGTGCCGTGGTAGACGAGACCGACTCCGTCGTCGGTGCAGTGCGTCTCGGGCAGCGTGCCGTCGGCGACGAGGCGGTGGATGGTGGGACGCCGGCGGTCCTCGGAGTCGTAGTGCACGCCGTTGCCGTACGGCAGCAGGCCGAGCCCGTTGGTCACCGCCCGGAGGTCGAGGCCGAAGGAGTCGGTGCAGCCGCCGAGGTACCAGCAGATCGACCCGGCCGACACTCCTGCGAGCACGACACCGGCCTCCCAGGCGGCACGCATCGCGGGGCGCAGCTCGTGCACGTCCCACACCGCGAGGAGGTTGGCCACCGATCCACCGTTCACCCACACGACGTCCTGCTCGAGGAGGTGGGCGGCGGGGTCCTCGACGTTCGGCATCGGGAACAGGTCCAGGGTCGAGACGTCGAACCCGGCCAGGCGGGCGGCCTGGTGGACGGCGTACGAGAAGTGGGCCGGGTCTCCGCTGGCGGTGCCGACGACCGTGACGCGCGGACGCCGTCCGTGCGTGCCGGACAGCTCGACGGCGTGGAGCACGAGGGCGTCGAACTCGAGCGGTGTGTGCCTACCCCGACGGTAGCCGCCGGAGGTCGCGAGGACGGTCGGCTGGGGAGCGGTCACCAGGCCGAGCGTAGGCCTGTGGAAAACCTCACGGTCGGTGGGGCCGTCGCGGGCAGGGTGGGGGCATGCAGCAGCATCGCGTCGACGTGGCACCGACCAGCGCCGAGGACCGGCCGACGCCACCGACGGTCGAGGGCGTGGAGGTCGGGGAGCTGCTCGCCCGTGGCGGCACCAGTGAGGTCTGGGCGGGTGTCCGGCTCGTCGACCGGCGGCCGGTCGCGGTGAAGGTGCTGCACGCCGATGCCGGCGCCGTCGAGCTCGCGGCTCGCGAGGCAGCCGTCACGGCCCGGGTCGCGGACGCCCACGTGGTCACCGTCGAGGCCGTGGTGCCGCTCGACGACGGTCGGGTGGCGCTGCTCATGCCCCAGCTGCGCGGCGGCCCGCTCGACGGCGTCGTCCGGGCACGAGGGCACCTCGGCGCGGGCGAGGTGGTCACCGTGCTGGCGCCGGTGGCCTCGGCGCTCGGGCGCCTCCACGCGATGGGAGTGGTCCACGGCGACGTCTCGCCGGGCAACGTCCTGCTCGACCTCGACGGGCGGCCGGTGCTCGCCGACCTCGGCCTCGGTCAGGTGCTCGGCGAGGTGTCCCCGGGAGTGTGGGGTACCGAGGGCTATGTGGCACCCGAGGTGCTGCTCGGGGCCGACCCGTCACCGGCGGCCGACGTGTACGCGGTCGGCGCCCTCGGCTGGTTCTGCCTCAGTGGCGCGGTGCCAGGCCCACCCGGTCTGCGCCCGCCGCTCAACCAGGTGAGCCGGGCGGGGGAGGGGTCGGCGGCGGTCATCGAGGTGATCGAGGCGGCCGTCGACGCGGACCCGACGGCCCGGCCGGATGCCGACACCCTCGCCTGGGCGCTGTTCCAGGCCGCCCAGCCGGCACCGCTCGACCTGGTTCGCGGTGACGACGAGGCCAGCGCGGTGACCTACCGGCTCCGTGCAGCGGCCGGCCGGCCACCGGAGCCGCGTCCGGTGGCTCGCGCCGCGCCGCGACGTCCCCGACACGCTCGGGTCCGTTCGCGCCGGATGACGCCCCGCTGGGTCCGGCAGGCGCGGCTGCCGTCGGCGGTCGGGGCCGCCGGGCCGCGGCTCCGACGGTGGTCGTCCACAGCCGGCCGGCGCCGACTTCTCTCGGCGATCGTGCTCGCCGTTCTCCTCGGCGGCGGTTCGGCAACGCTGGCCGGAGTGACCCGGGTCGACGCCGGAGACCAGGTGGCTGTGGACCGGCCCACTCCTGGCACTCCGGTCGCGACGGCGCCGAGCTTGCGCCCGGTCGACACCGACCCCCGGCTCGACCCGGCCGCGCCGGCCGCTCGCCCGGCCGCGCTGCTCTCGACCCTGGCCGACGCGCGAGCCCGCGCGTGGCGCGAGGCGCGGCCCGATCTGCTCGACGCCGCGTTCGCGCCGGGCTCGCCGGCCGCCGGTCGGGACCGCGCAGCAGTGAGCGACCTCGCCTCGGCGGGGCTGCGCTACGCCGGGCTCCGGTACCACGTGGGTGGCGTCACCACGGCGGTGAACGGACGAGATCGAGCGACCGTGCGCGCCACGATCGCCACCGACGCCTACACGGTGACCGGCCGCGGCCCGACGTCGCCCCGGCCCGCGGTCGCCGGTTCGAGCCTCCTCGTGGATCTCGTCCGCACCCC
>JBOFLR010000053.1:0-8243 GCA_051657965.1 Dermatophilaceae bacterium | reverse complement strand
CGGCGAGCCGCTTCCAGGCCAGCACGTCACGCGGGTATCGCTTGTCGGCGCAGGCGGTGGCGGTGCGCGCGTCGTACTCGTTGTCGAACGAGCCGTCGGGCCGGGCCCCGAGCACGAAGTTGGCGAACTGGAGGATGCCGGACCCGTCGCCCTCACGCGCCAGCTGCAGCGCGGCGGCGATCCCCGGCCAGCTCTCGGTGCCTCCGATCAGCGCCACGTAGACGGCGATGCCCACCGAGCCGCGGGTGACCTTCTGCGTGCCGAGCTCGGTCCGCACCGTGAGCGGTCGCTCGTCGAGCGAGTCCAGCAGCTGCTCGACGGCCCGCTGTGGTTCCGGGTTCAGCCCACACGAGGTGTTCGCCGAGCACGCGGCGTAGAAGCGTTGCAGCGCGGACTCGATCGCCCCGGCCTGGACGCGTGCCTCGGCGAAGGGGTCGTCGCGGTAGTCGTTCGGGTCCACCGCGCCGTCGAGCACGAAGGAGCCGACCCGCTTCGGGTACATCGCCGCATAGGTGGCGCCGAGGTAGGTGCCGTAGGAGAAGCCGATGTAGTCCAGCTGCTCCTCGCCGAGGGCTGCCCGGAGCAGGTCGAGGTCACGCGCCGTACTCGCGGTGTCGAGGAACGGCAACAGGTCGCCGGAACGTCGGCCGCACTGCTTCGCGAACGACGCACTCTGCCGGGCCAGCTCGACCCACTGGCCGACGGATGCCGGCGCCGCCGGGAAGGTGTCGAAGAAGCCGACCCGCTCGTCGTCCTCGAGACACCGCACGGGCGCACTGCGGGCGACGCCGCGGGGGTCGAAGCTGACGATGTCGTACCGGCCGGAGACAGCGGCCGGGAAGCGGTCCGGGTTGTCGGCGACGAAGTCGACCCCGGACGAGCCAGGACCGCCGGGATTCGTGACGATCGTGCCGAGTCGCCGGGAGGGGTCGGCAACCGGACGGCGCACGACCGCGAGGTCGATGGTGCGCGAGTCGGGCCGGGAATGGTCGAGCGGGACGGTCAGCACCGAGCACTCGATGCCGTCACCGCACGGCGCCCATGCCAAGGAGGAGTGGGCGGGAGCCGAGCGGGTGGCGGACGACTCGGTCCGGGCCAGGCCCGGGGTGGATGACGCCTGCGCGGTCGGCGCGACTGCTGCTGTCGACACGACGGCCACCGCGCCGAGCACGGCAGCGGCGGCACGGCCGCGCATCGAGGGCTGATGGGGGAACAACGGAAGCCTCCTCGGCTATTGAATGCGTTTAATAAACCCTAGGTCAGCGGTCGCGAAGTCCGCAAGGAGGGCCCTCCCCGGTCGATCACGGTGCCTCCGCCCGCCCCCCCGCCACGGCGGAGCACCAGCGGTGGTCTTTCCGAGTCCGAACACCGCACCACCAGCGCGTGCCGGTCTCGCGAGAACGTCACTAGCGTCATCGCCGACCACCCCGCAGAGAGGACCGCTCATGTCCGACGTCGCTCCGGCTCGACCGTCCGGCCGGGCCGCGGTCGCGCCGACCGCGGTCGGGGTGCTCCGCATCGCCGTCGGGCTGCTCTTCGTCCTCACCGGCAGCACGAAGCTCGCCATCCACGCCGAGGAGGTCGAGCTGTTCGAGCGCTGGGGCGTGCCCGTCCCGGAGCTCGCCGTGACGGGTACCGCCGTCGTGGAGATCGCCGCCGGACTCGCCCTCGCCGCCGGCGTGGCGACGCCGCTGCCCGCGCTCCTCCTCGCCGCGACGATGGTCGGTGCGCTGGCCACGGCCGGGCGGTTCGACGGCGGCCAGCACCTCGTCCTGCCGACGATCCTCCTCGTCCTGCTCGCCGTCGTGACCGTCGCACGCGGCGGCCGGTGGCAGCTCGCCCGCCCACTGCTCCAGCGGGGCCACCCGGGGTCGACCTCGCCGAGCGCCCGCTGATCGCGTCGCGCGGGCCGTCCGCGGCCTACCGCTCGGCGCTCGGTCGTGCTCATCCACCGCGCGAGTACCGGACGCCCTTGCCGCTGCGGTCGGATGCCGGTTTGCTGGGTCCACCCGCTCGACGAGGAGGAACGCCCGTGACCGACGACAGCCTGTCCAGCCACGCGCATGAGATGGACTTCGCCCCGGACCCTGCCTTCGCCGCGCAGGCGAACGGCACGGCGGACCTCTACGACGCGGCATCGGCCGACCACGAGGGCTTCTGGGCGCAGCAGGCTCGTGACCGCATCACCTGGGCCACCGACTTCGACACCGTGCTCGACTGGAGCGACGCGCCGTTCGCGAAGTGGTTCGTCGGTGGCACCCTCAACGTCGCCCACAACTGCGTCGACCGGCACGTCGAGGCCGGGCACGGCGAGCGGGTCGCCATCCACTTCGAGGGTGAGGCCGGCGACACCCGCACGATCACCTACGCCGACCTCCAGCGCGAGGTGTGCAAGGCGGCGAACGCCCTCACCGAGCTCGGGGTGCGGGCCGGTGACCGGGTCGCCATCTACCTGCCGATGATCCCCGAGACGGTGTTCACGATGCTCGCCTGCGCGCGACTCGGCGCCCCGCACTCGGTGGTGTTCGGCGGCTTCTCGGCCGAGGCGCTGCGCACCCGGATCGCCGACGCGGAGGCCACGGTCGTCGTCACCGCCGACGGCCAGTTCCGGCGCGGCGCGGCGGCCCCGCTCAAGCCGGCCGTCGACGAGGCCCTCTCCGGGGAGACCACGGTCGAGAAGGTGCTCGTCGTGCGCCGCACCGCGACCGCGGTCGACTGGACCGAGGGCCGCGACGTCTGGTGGCACGACCTCGTCGAGGGCCAGCCCGACACCCACGAGGCGCAGCCGCACGACGCCGAGCACCCCCTCTTCATCCTCTACACCAGTGGCACGACCGGGAAGCCGAAGGGCATCTTCCACACCAGCGGTGGCTACCTGACCCAGGCGGCGTACACCAACGCGGTCGTGCACGACGTGCACCCCGAGACCGACGTGTACTGGTGCACCGCCGACGTCGGCTGGGTCACCGGGCACAGCTACATCGTCTACGGGCCGCTCGCGAACGGCGCGACCCAGGTGGTCTACGAGGGCACCCCCGACACCCCCCACCAGGGGCGCTGGTGGGAGATCGTGCAGAAGTACGGCGTCACGATCCTCTACACCGCGCCCACCGCCATCCGCACCTTCATGAAGTGGGGCGCGGACATCCCGGCGCGGTTCGACCTGACCAGCATCCGGGTACTCGGCAGCGTCGGCGAGCCGATCAACCCCGAGGCGTGGCTCTGGTACCGCAAGCACATCGGCGGCGACCGCGCCCCCATCGTCGACACCTGGTGGCAGACCGAGACCGGCGCGATCATGATCAGCCCGCTGCCCGGCGTCACGACGCTCGAGCCCGGCTCGGCGCAGCGGCCCGTCCCCGGCATCTCCGCCGAGATCCTCGACGACGACGGCATCCCGTTCACCGAGGCCGAGAAGGTGGGCTACCTCGTGCTCACCAAGCCGTGGCCGTCGATGCTCCGCGGCATCTGGGGCGACCCCGAGCGCTACCGGGAGACCTACTGGAGCCGCTTCGGGCCGAAGTACTACTTCGCCGGCGACGGCGCCAAGTACGACGCATCGGGCAACATCTGGCTGCTCGGCCGCGTCGACGACGTCATGAACGTCTCGGGCCACCGGCTGTCCACCGCAGAGATCGAGTCCGCGCTGGTGTCCCACCCGAAGGTCGCCGAGGCCGCGGTGGTCGGCGCCGACGACGCCATGACCGGGCAGGCCGTGTGCGCGTTCGTCATCCTCCGGGCCGAGGCGGCCGGTACCGACCAAGGCGACGCGCTCGTGCAGGAGCTCCGGAGCCACGTCGCCCGCGAGATCGGCCCGATCGCCAAACCGCGCCAGATCATGATCGTGCCCGAGCTGCCCAAGACCCGCTCGGGGAAGATCATGCGCCGGCTGCTGCGCGACGTCGCCGAGCACCGCACCGTCGGCGACGTCACCACGCTCGCCGACTCCTCGGTGATGACACTCATCAAGGAGGGTATGGACGCCGGCTCCTCCGCCGACTGACCGGAACACGGCCGTCGTCCGAGTCGATCGATCGGTCCTGCGGTCGTCATCATCGATGACGACCGCAGGTGGATGACGTCGCCGCTGGGTATCCTCGGATCGGCGAGCCGGGAAGTCTGGTCGGCACGGCTCCACGCGGTGGCGCCGTCATCCGCCTGACCGACCCGAGAGGCCGAGATGACCACGCCCTCCGACCGGCCGGTGCTGAGCATCCTGTCCCGGCCCACCTGGGCCGAAGCGCAGTTCGTCGTGGGCGCACTGCGCACCGAGACCCTCGGCGGCGTGCTGCTGCTGATCTCTGCGGTCGCGGCGCTCGTCGTGGCGAACAGCCCGCTGAGCGACGAGTACACGTCGCTGCGCGACACCTACCTCGGGGTCGAATGGGGTGAGCTCCGGCTCACCGTCGGGAAATGGGCCGCCGACGGGCTGCTCGCCATCTTCTTCTTCGTCGCCGGGCTCGAGCTCAAGCGCGAGTTCCTCGTCGGCGAGCTGCGCACTCCGGCGAAGGCGGCCGTGCCCGTCATCGCCGCCCTCGGCGGCGTCGTCGCTCCCGCGCTCGTCTTCACCGCGACCGTGCTCGCGATGGGCGGCGACGGGGCGGCGTTGCGCGGCTGGGCGGTGCCGGCCGCCACCGACATCGCCTTCGCCCTCGCGGTGCTCGCGGTCATCGGCTCCTTCCTCCCCGCCGGGCTCCGCTCGTTCCTGCTCACTCTCGCGGTCGTCGACGACCTCATCGCCATCACGATCATCGCCGTGTTCTACACCTCCGATCTCGAGGTCGGCCCACTGCTGCTGGCGGTGCTCCCGCTCACCGCGTTCGGGGCGCTCGTGCAGCGCAGGATCGCCCACTGGTGGCTGCTCGTGCCGCTCGCCGCGGCCACCTGGGCACTGGTGCACGCGTCGGGCGTGCACGCCACGGTCGCCGGGGTCCTCCTCGCGTTCTGCGTGCCGGTGCGCCCGCGGGCCACCGTGCCGTCGGTGAGCACGCTCGCCCCTCACGTCGACGTCGCGCACCGGTTCGAGCACCGGATGCGGCCGCTCTCCGCCGGTTTCGCCGTCCCGGTGTTCGCGTTCTTCGCCGCCGGCGTGTCCGTGGCCGGGGGTGGGGTCGGCGCAGTGCTGGCCGACCCGGCCGGGCTGGGCGTCATCCTCGGGCTGGTCGTCGGCAAGCTCGTCGGTGTGCTCTCCGCCACCTGGCTGATGGCCCGCTTCACCCTGGCCCGCCTCGCCGACGATCTCGCCTGGTCCGACCTGGTCGGCCTGTCCATGCTCACCGGCGTCGGGTTCACCGTGTCCCTGCTCGTCGGCTCCCTCGCCTACGCCGACGACCCGCAGCGTGCCGACACCGTGACCCTCGCCGTGCTCCTCGGGTCGCTGCTGTCCGCGATCGGCGCGGCGGTCGTGCTCCGGGTCCGCAACGCGGTGTACCGGCGGATCTGCGAGGAGGAGAGCCGCGACGACGACGCCGACGGCGTGCCCGACGTCTACCAGCGGGAGGAGCGCGGCCATGGATCCGCGCCGACTGGGTAGGGTCGAGATGTCATGCCCTTCAGGCCGGGGCACCGTACGCGAGTGAGGTCAGACGACGCGATGTCAGGTACACCGGGTAGCGAACGCACCATCGGTCAGCTCGTGGCCGACGTCACCCATGACGTCGAGGGCATCGTCCGCGGCGAGATCGCCCTGGCCAAAGCCGAGATCCTGGGCGGCGCCAAGGGCATCGGCAAGGGCGCCGGTCTGTTCGCGGTCGCCGGCTTCGTCGGACTGCTCGGGCTGATCTTCCTGTTCCACACCCTCGCCCGGGTCGTCGGCATCTGGCTGCCCCTGTGGGCCGGCTACGCCATCGTCACCGCGGTGATGTTCCTTCTCGCCGGCGTCCTCGCGCTGCTGGGGCGGTCGGCCATCCGGAAGGCGAAGCCGGCTCCGGAACGCGCCATCGACCAGGCCCAGCAGACCGTCGCGGCGTTGAAGCAGGCCGGGCAGTCCTCGGACGCCCTTCCTGCGGCCACCGAGCGACGCGCGAGCGCCTGACCGGTCGGCGCCGAACCGGTCAGGTCTCGGAGCAGCGCCCGGTCGGCACCTGTCCGGTGGCCGCCAGACCGTTGCGCAGCACCGGCGCCATCTCGTCGAGAGTGAGCGCGTAGCCGGTGTCGGGATCGTCGAGGGAGGTGGCGAACACCATCCCGACCACCCGGCCGTCGGTGTCGACCATCGGCCCACCCGACGCTCCTTGACGCACCTGAGCCCGCAGCGAGTAGATCTCCCGGGTCGTGCCGGAATCGCCGTAGATGTCGGCTCCTCTGGCCCGGATGACGTCGCGCACCCGGGCGCTGCGCACGGTGAGCCCGTCGTCGCCGGGGCACCCGGCGACGACGGCCGATGCTCCGGCTGGGAGCTCGTCGCCACGAGCGAGAGCTGCCGCAGTGAGGCCCGGCACCGCCAGCACCGCGACGTCGCGGTCGGGGTCGAACACGACGACCCGAGCGGCCCGCTCCCGACCACGGCCCCCGACGCTGACCCGCACCGACTGCGAACCCGCCACGACGTGCGCGTTGGTGACGACGTACCCGGCGGCACCGACCCACCCGCTCCCGACCCGGGCGGTGTCGCATCGGCGTGAGTCGGCCCGCACCCGGATGACCGACCGCAGCGCCACCCTCACCTCGGGATCGTCGACCAGCGCGGCATCGGGCGCGTCGACCGCGGCGATCGGCTCGGGCCCGAGGCCGTCGAAGACCTGCGGGAAGCCCTGCCGGTCGAGGGCCTGGGTGACGTCGTCGACGACTCGTGCGGCCGATGCAGGGACGAGTGAGTCGACGGCGGTCACCACGCCGGAGCGAGCCACCGCCTCGCGCGCCCCGGGCGGCCCACTGGTACGAACCACACCGGCGACGACCCAGAGCACGAGCACCGACGCGGTGAGCACGGCGACCAGGCCGAGGAAGCTGTCGACCGCTCGAGCGGCCGGGAGGCGCACGGCATCCCTGACCCGCGCCGCCAACAGCAGCATCAGCGACTGCACGGTGACCGCCACGAGCACGACCAGCACGACCACCACGACCGCACTCGCGGCCGTGCCGCGGGCGACGCCGAGACGGTCCTCGAGCAGGTCGGGCACGACCCGCACCGTGACGACGGCGCCCCCGACGAGGCCGACCAGACCCAGAACGGCGGTGATCAGCCCCTGCCGCCAGCCGCTCCACGCATAGCCGGCGAGCAGCAACAGCAGCACCATGTCGAGGACGAACGAGAAGGTCACGGCCGGCCCCCTGGCGAGTCTCCGCCCGCGTCGGAGGAGGCCGCTCCCGCGCGCTCGGCGGCACGCATCCACGGCGAGAGCACGCGATCGGGCAACGGACGCTCACGGGTCCGGTCCCACGGTCGGCTGAGCCCCGCGAGGTCGAGCACGGTGCTGAGCAGCATCGCGGTGAAGCCCCATACGAGCAGGCCGTCGACCTCGAAGGCGGGGCCGCGGTACTCCCCGACCACCGCGGTGTGCCGGTGAGCGGGGTCGGCGAGAGCCGCGACCGGCACCCGCGCGACGAGCTCGACCTCGGCCGGGTCGACGACACGGACCGGCCCGGGCACCGGCCACCAGGCCAGCACCGGCGTCACCACGGTGCGGCTCGGTGCGAGATAGAGCGGCGGGAGGGTGCGGATGACGTCCACGCCCGCAGGGTCGATGCCGACCTCCTCCTCGGCCTCGCGCAGCGCGGCGGCGACGGCGTCGCGGTCGCCGGGGTCGACCACGCCGCCGGGAAACGAGACCTGGCCAGGGTGGGACCGCAGGGTGTGGGCCCGCTCGGTGAGCACGACGTCCTCACCCCGGCCCGACCGGTCGGGGCCGAAGAGCACCAGCACCGCGGATGCCCGGCCGGCACCCTCGGGCGGGGCGAAACCCGAGAACCACTCGTGCTCGTACAGGTCGTCTCGGGCGCCGAGTCGCTCGAGCCAGTGCGGACGCCGGGTGGTCACGAGACCAGGAGGTCGTCGTCGGGCAGCGGCCCCGGCGGCGGGTCGGGCAGCACGGCACCAGGGGCGAGCTCGTACTTGAGCAGCTTCCGCGCGGCGACCGGGTCGGTCTCCCCCTCGCCGTATGCAGGGCACCACTGCGCGACCGGGCAGGCCCCGCATGCCGGTTTGCGTGCATGACAGGTGCGGCGGCCATGGAAGATCACCGCATGGCTGAGCATCGTCCACTCGCGGCGCGGGATGAGCTCGCCGATCTGGTGCTCGACCT
>JBOFLR010000052.1:0-2443 GCA_051657965.1 Dermatophilaceae bacterium | reverse complement strand
GATGCCGGGAGCCTGGCCCGGGTGGTGCGCGTCTCCCCACGCACCACCACGCTGCGCCGCACCGCCGACGACACCGACCCGGTCGAGCGCGTGGTCGTGGCCAACGCGGACCAGCTCGTGGTCGTGTCCGCACTCGCCGACCCGGAGCCGCGGCCCCGGCTCATCGACCGTTGCCTCGTCGCCGCCTACGACGCCGGCATGGACCCTCTCCTCGCGCTCACCAAGGCCGACCTCAGCGACCCCGTGCCGTTCCTCGGCGCCTACGCCCCGCTCTCGGTGCCGCACGTCGTGACGGCGCGGTCGGCATCCGGCGTCGTCGGGCTCGAGGCGCTGCACGACGCGCTGCGCGGGAGGGTGAGTGTGCTCGTCGGGCACTCCGGCGTCGGCAAGTCCACGCTCGTCAACGCCCTGGTCCCGGATGCCGACCGCGCCATCGGGCGGGTCAACGAGGTCACCGGACGCGGCCGGCACACCTCGACGTCGGCGGTGGCGCTGGCCCTGCCCGGCGGCGGCTGGGTCATCGACACCCCGGGGGTGCGCTCGTTCGGGCTCGCGCACGTCGACCCGGCCCGGATCGTGCTCCACTTCCCCGACCTCGAGCCGGGGACCGCGCAGTGCCCGCGCGGCTGCACGCACGACGAGGAGGAGTGCGCTCTCGACACGTGGGTCGCGAGTGGCGCGGCCGGCCCGGCCGGAGCGGCCCGGCTGGACTCGCTCCGCCGGTTGTTGCGCGCCCGAGCCCGCACCCCCGGCGACTGACCACGGACCACGGACCACGGACCGGATGCCGTAACCCGCCGCGATGGCAGGCGTCACGATATCCACAGCACGAGGTGCCGGGGTTGCCTCATCCGGGTCGGTTGGTCAGAGTGGCCGTCATGGGGGACTCGCCGTCGTCGGATCTCGCGCGGTCATGACGCCGGCGCCTTCGGCCGCGAGCCCGAGCCAGCCTGCTGATGCCGCTGCGGAGTGGTGGGAGCGGGTTGCCGCGTGGTGGGAGCGGGTTGCCGCGTGGTGGGAGCGGGTTGCCGCGTGGTGGGCGGGGTGGCGCCGCCGCCATCCGGTGGCCTGGGACCGGCTGAACCGGATGAAGGTCGTGGCGGTCTGGCTGGCGGCCGGGTACCTCCTGGCCATGGTCGTCGTCTCCCCGACCTACCGCGACTCACTGAAGGTGGCGGGGTCGTGTCTGGTGCTGCTGCTGTGGTGGTTCGTCATGGCCCGCACGAGAACGCTCTCCTGGACACTGCTGTCCGGCCTGTTCGCGGCGAGCGTCTGGTGGGCGCCGGTCGTCGCCGTCGTGGGTGGGTGGTCCACCCGGTGGGTCGACTCGGCGGCGGCACTTCCGCAGACGCTGGTCGCCGGCAACGTCACCGCGCTCCCCGCGGTCGGCGAGGAGACGCTCGAGCTCGTGCCGCTCGCCGTTCTCGCGCTGCTGGCGCCCGGACGGGTGCGCCAGTTCGCCGTGGCGGACTGGCTGGTTGCCGGGTTCGCGTGGGGGCTCGGGTTCCAGCTGTTCGAGGACATGGCACGCTGCGTGCTCGTCACCGTCCAGGAGCCCAGCCGGCTGGAGGTGGTTCTGGGTCCGCTGCTCGCGCCTGCCGACTCCGGTGGACCGCAGTACGGATGGGGGCCGCTGGGCGGTGGCCTGAGCACCGCCACCGGCGGCGAGGTGGCGGCGTTCGCCGGCCATCACGTGCTGACCGGGCTGGTGGCGCTCGCCATCGGGCTCGGCATCCGGTGTTGGCGCCGAGCCGGACCGGCGGCGGGCCGGGGGGCGTGGTGGCGGGTTCTCGCCGTGGCCGCGCCTGCCATCACGTGGTGGCTGGTGGTGTGCGACCACTTCGGCGTCAACGCGAGCGCTCTGGACCAGCTCTGGGCAGATCCGCCGCCGGGTCTGGAGTCCTCGGCACCAGACCTGGTCCGGTGGACGTGGCAGCTGGCCGGGCAGGGGTCCGGGCGTTGCTGGCTGCTCCTGCTCGGCCTGGCTGTAGCGCTGGTGGCCGACTCGCGGCACCTGGCCCGGGTCCGCGCCGCCAGGCCGGCAGGGTCGGGTCTGCACGGCGTCGATCGGCCCGGATGCGGTGTGGTGTCCCCGGCATTGCTCGCGAAGGTCGACCGAGCGGTCGCGGCCACTCCCCTCCCGTGGTGGCACGTGGCTGCGTCGGCTCGGGTGACCGCACTGGTGGTCGGTGGTGAGGCGCTCGCCATCGCGGTGTCCGCGACCAGGGACCGGCAAGGCACCGGGCCTCTGATCGGGCTCCGGCGCGCGCTGGCGGCCTCGGTCATGCTGCGCCGGATGCGGGTCGTGGACTTCGCCGAACCGCCCGACCCGGCGGGTCTGCGTGACGGCCGGCGCCTGGCGCGGGCCGCGGCGCTCGCGGCTCTCGTCGTCGCCGGCGTGGTCGCGCTCGTCGTCGCACCCTGGATGGCCGAGCAGGTCGGG
>JBOFLR010000051.1:0-2215 GCA_051657965.1 Dermatophilaceae bacterium | reverse complement strand
GACGACGGTGACGAGAAGACCGGTGCCGAGCAGCTCGGCGAGCAGACGGCGCGGCAGTGGCGCGGGCGCGAGGTCGGGCACGCTGGCGATGCTCGCTCACGGGCGATGCTCCGGTCAACTCTCGTGGCGGATGACGCTCCGGCCGGCTCTGGCGGCCGGCGAGAGAGGCAGGGTGGCGCGAGCTCCCGGGCCTGGGGTGACCGCTGCGGCGAGCGGGAGGGTGTGACGGCCGGAGGTCCGGCCGACGGGGTCGTCGGTGCAGGCGCAGGCGCAGTCAGGAGCCCGGACGCGGGCCACCGTCTCTGATGCCGCGTGCGCCGGCATCGGCCGACAGCAGCCCTCGCCCCGCCAGGTGTCACGACCTTCGCGGACTGCGACGGCGGCGATGACGAGGCCCGCGATCGGGTCGGCCCAGGACCAGCCGAGCGTGGCAGTGAGCACCAGCCCGAGCAGCAGCACCGCTGACAGGTAGGTGCAGAGCAGGGTCTGGGTGCCGCTCGCGACGACGGCGTTCGAGCCGAGTGCCCTGCCGGTGCGACGTTGCGCCCAGGACAGGACCGGCATGACCGCCAGGGACACCGCGGCCAGCACGATGCCGACGGTCGACGAGTCGGGTTCGCCGCCGCCGACCAGCGCACGCACGGACTCGACGCTGACATAGGCCGCGAGAGCGAAGAACGAGAGTGCCATGAGCCGCAGCGCGGTGCGCTCTCGCGACTCGGGCAGCGGGTGCCGGAACTGCCAGAGGATGACCAGGCCGGAACACACCTCGACGATCGAGTCGAGGCCGAATCCGACCAGCGCCACGGAGCCGGCGATGACACCGGCGGTGATCGCGATGACCGCCTCGACGATGTTGTACGTGACCGAGGTGGCGGCGAGGAGCTGAGCCCGTCGGCCGAGGCGCCGGCGGTCGGCCGTGCTCAGCGGATGACGCGCCGCGACGGCGGTCATCGCGCTGCCGTCCCGGTGCCGAGGATCTCGGCGCCGAGGGCCCCGATGCCGACGGCTTCGGTGCCGACGGCTTCGGTGCCGACGGCCTCGGTGCCGACGGCCTCGGTGCCGTAGGTGTCGCAGAGGGTGACTCGGTCACCGGTGAGGGCGAGGAGCCGCTCGGCCGCGGCCCACAGGTCCATCAGCTCGGAGGCGTGATTGAGCGAGTAGACCGTGGCCCGCCCCTCCGCCCGTGACGTGACCAGGCCGCAGCCCCGCAGGCACGCGAGGTGCTTGGAGACGGTGGACTGCGCGAGCCCGAGATGGGCCGTCAGGTCGACGACGCGGTGCTCGCCGAGTGCCAGGTGCTGGAGGATCGCGATCCGGTTCGGGTCGCTGAACCCGTGGAACAGGCACGCGGCGGCGGTGCGCCCGCCGACGACGTCGGGATCGGCATCCGAGATGTCAACGCTGTTCGGAGCTGTCATCGCCATACGGCGATGATCTCTGAGTCACGGCGACACGTCAATGCCGATGCCGAACTGGATCGGCTGGGCTCGGTCAGTGGGAGAGGGCCGGTTGACAGCACCCGACCGCGGCGTCATCCGCCTCGTCGAACAGCCCTGCACCGCCGCACACACCGGTCTCGGGGAGGGTGAGCTCGACCCGCGCGGCCGCCTCGTGGTCGCCCGCGATGGAGGCGACGACCGAGCGCACCTGTTCGTAGCCGGTCATGGCGAGGAACGTCGGAGCGCGGCCGTACGACTTCATCCCGACGACGTAGACCCCGGGCTCACCGTCGTGGGACAGCTCGGCGACACCGTGCGGGTAGACGGTTCCGCAGGAGTGGACGTTCGGGTCGATGAGCGGTGCGAGGCGGACCGGCGCCTCGAGCCGCTCGTCGAGGTCGAGCCGCAGCTCACTCGTGATCGAGTGGTCGGGGCGGAAGCCGGTGAGGCCGACGATCTGGTCGAGCCCGTCGACGACGGCGCCGTCCTCGCCGCGGAGGGCTATCGAGTCTCCTACGGATTCGACTGCGGCAGTTCGGAACCCGGCGACCACTCGGACGTCACCGTCCTCGACGGCCTGCTTCGCGCGCAGACCGAGGGCGCCGCGGGCGGGGAGCTCGTCGGCGTCGCCACCGCCGAACGCATCACCGGCACTGCCCCTGCGTAGTACCCAGACCACCTCGGTCCCCGGTACACGCTTCGCGAGCGCGGCCAGGGCCACCAGGGCCGTGAGTGCCGAGTGCCCGGCTCCGACCACGGCGGTGGTTCGGCCC
>JBOFLR010000050.1:0-1502 GCA_051657965.1 Dermatophilaceae bacterium | reverse complement strand
CCGTCGATAACCTGTCGTCCGTGGACGTTTCCGACCTGCTGCGCGGTGCCCTGCTCCAGGTGTCGGAGTCCGACGTCATCCGCGCCGCGGTCGTCGGAGCGCCGGTGAGCCGCTCGGTGGTCCGGCGGTACGTGGCCGGAGAGCGGGTGCCGGATGCCGTGGCGGCCGTCGGCGAGCTGCGCGCCACCAACCGGCTGGCCACCGTCGACCACCTCGGTGAACACGTCACGGACCGGGCCCAGGCCGAGGCCGCCCGCGACACCTATGTCGACCTTCTCGGCGCGCTCGCGTCATCCGACCTCGCCGCCTTCGGTGCCGCGGAGGTGAGCGTCAAGCTGAGTGCGGTGGGCCAGGCCCTGCCCGGGGACGGCGCCGCGATCGCCCTCGACCATGCGCGTGCCGTCTGTGCGGCGGCAGCTCGCGCCGACACCACGGTCACGCTCGACATGGAGGACCACACCACGATCGACGGCACGCTCGAGACGCTGCGTGAGCTGCGGGTCGACTTCCCCTGGGTAGGTGCGGTGCTGCAGTCCTACCTGCACCGCACCGAGGCGGACTGCCGCGACCTGGCCACCGCCGGCAGCCGGGTCCGCCTGTGCAAGGGGGCCTACCGGGAGCCGGCGTCGGTCGCGTACCAGGACGGCGACGACGTCGACCTCTCCTACGTGCGGTGCCTCAAGGTGCTCATGGCCGGCGAGGGCTACCCGATGGTGGCCAGCCACGACCCGCGGCTCGTCGACATCGCGCAGGCGCTCGCCGCCCACCACGGCCGCGGCCCCGGCACCTACGAGTTCCAGATGCTGCTCGGCGTGCGGCCGGTCGAGCAGACCCGGATCGCCGACCGCGGGCAGCAGATGCGGGTGTACGTGCCGTTCGGCGCGGACTGGTACGGGTACCTCGTGCGCCGCATGGCCGAGCGCCCCGCCAACCTCCAGTTCTTCCTCCGCTCCCTGGCCACCCGCGGCTGAGCTACGTCGACGGAGCCGAGGTCGGTCTCGCCATCCGGCGGCAGATGCCGTCGCGGGCCGGTATCGAGTGATCCGACGGGTGGCGTTTCGTGTCGGCACCGGATGGGGTACCAGGGGACTGGCGGTAGCCACGGTCGCACCCCGAACCCCATCAGAGAAGGCAGCGATGACCACCTCCGACGACAGTCCGGGCGTGCCGCCTGTCCGGCGGTTCGATCCGCGAGTGCGCGCCGTCGCATCGGGTGTGCTCTTCGGCGTCGGCCTCGCCGCGTTCGTGGATGAGGCGCTCTTCCACCAGATCCTCGGCTGGCATCACTTCTACGATCGCTCGACGACGCAGATCGGCCTGCTGTCCGACGGGATCTTCCACGCGTTCGGCTGGTTCGCGACGGTCAGCTCGCTGTTCGTCCTCGTGGACCTGCGCAGGTGGGCGCCGGTCCGGTGGATGCGCTGGGTCGGCGGGCTCCTCGTCGGGGCAGGAGGGTTCCAGCTCTACGACGGCCTGGTGCATCACAAGCTGTTCCGGCTCCA
>JBOFLR010000049.1:0-2565 GCA_051657965.1 Dermatophilaceae bacterium | reverse complement strand
GCGCGTGCACGGTGCACCTCGACGGGCGCAGCGTGAAGTCGTGCACGGTGCTCGCCGTGCAGGCCGACGGCCACGAGGTCACCACCATCGAGGGCATCGCGCAGAACGGCACGCTCCATCCGATGCAGGAGGCGTTCCGTGAGCACCACGCCCTGCAGTGCGGCTACTGCACGCCGGGCATGATCATGCAGGCCATCGACCTGCTCGCCGACACCCCGGCGCCCACCGAGGCCGAGATCCGGCACGGGCTCGAGGGCAACCTCTGCCGGTGCACCGGCTACCACAACATCGTCAAGGCGGTCGCCGCCGGCGCCGAGGCGGTGGCCACCGGCGCCGACGCGGCAGCGGCCGGCGCCGGGGCCGCGGCTGCCGGCTCCGCGGCTCCCGATCCGGTCGCCGTCGCGGCGGACGGAGCCCCTCGATGACCGCCGTCGACGACCGCCCGACAGCCGAGGTCGGGTCCGCCCGGCTGCGCAAGGAGGACCAGCGCCTCATCACCGGCCGCACCCGGTGGACCGACAACCTCCAGCTTCCCGGGATGCTGCACCTGGCCATGGTGCGCAGCCCCTTCGCGCACGCCCGCATCACGGCGGTCGACACGGCGGATGCCGCCGCGGCGCCGGGCGTCGTCGCGGTGCTCACCGGGGCCGACGTCGCGCAGACCCAGGGCGCGCTGCCCTGCGCCTGGCCGATCACCGCCGACCAGAAGGCGCCCGCCCATCCGTCGATCGCCGTCGACCGGGTGGCGTTCGCGGGGGAGATCGTGGCCGTGGTCGCGGCCCGCAGCGCCGCCGCCGCGCGGGACGCCGCCGAGCTCGTCGACGTCGACTACGACGAGCTGCCCGCCACCCTCGATCTCAAGAAGGCCGCTGCCGACGAGAGCCTTGCGCACCCCGAGCTCGGCACCAACGTCAGTGCGGTGTGGACCTTCGACTCCGCCGAGGCGGGCACCGGCGAGAACGTCGAGGACGCCATCGCCGCCGCGCGCGCCGACGGCATCGTCATCGAGCGCGAGTACCGCCAGCAGCGCCTCATCCCGGCGTTCATGGAGCCCCGGTCGGTGGTCTGTGACCCCACCGGGGAGCAGTACACGATCTGGTCGGCCACCCAGGTGCCGCACTTCGTGCGCATCTTCACCGCCGCCACGCTCGGCATCCCGGAGTCCAAGGTGCGGGTGGTCGCGCCCGACGTCGGTGGTGGCTTCGGCGGCAAGCTGCAGTACACGCCCGAGGAGAACATCACCACCCTGGTCGCCACACTCCTCGGCAAGCCGTGCAAGTGGACCGAGACCCGCAGCGAGTCGCTGCTCTCTGGACACCACGGCCGTGACCAGTGGCAGCGGCTGACTCTCGCCGCGCGCAAGGACGGCACGGTCACCGGGCTCAAGGTCGACCTGCTCGCCGACATGGGCGCCTACCTCGGGCTGGTCACGCCGGGCGTGCCGATCCTCGGGGCGTTCATGTTCAACGCCATCTACAAGTTTCCCGCCTACCGGTTCGAGTGCACCAACGTCTTCACCAACAAGACCTGGACCGACGCCTACCGCGGCGCCGGCCGGCCCGAGGCCACCTATGCGATCGAGCGGCTGATGGACGAGCTGGCCGCCGAGCTCGGCCGCGACCCCATCGAGGTGCGCGAGCAGAACTGGATCCGGCACGAGGAGTTCCCGTTCACCACGGTGGCCGGCCTCGAGTACGACTCGGGCAACTACGAGGCGGCGACGGCCAAGGCCAGAGACCTGCTCGGCTACGACGACCTGCGGGCCGAGCAGCTCCGCCGCCGCGAGGCCGGGGACCCGGTGCAGCTCGGCATCGGCACCTCGACGTTCACCGAGATGTGCGGGCTCGCCCCGAGCCGGGTGCTCGGCGCGCTGTCGTACGCCGCGGGTGGGTGGGAGCACGCCCAGGTGCGCATGTTGCCCACCGGCAAGGTCGAGGTGGTCACCGGGTCGAGCGCGCACGGCCAGGGCCACGAGACGGCGTGGAGCCAGATCGTCGCCGACCGGCTCGGCGTGCCGTTCGAGGACGTCGAGGTGCTGCACGGCGACACCCAGGTCGCCGCCCGCGGTCTCGACACCTACGGCTCGCGCTCCCTCGTCGTCGGAGGGGAGGCCGTCATCCGCGCCGCCGACCGGGTGATCGAGAAGGCGAAGCCGATCGCCGCCCACCTGCTCGAGGCGAGCGTCGACGACATCGACTTCGCGGGCGGCCGGTTCACCGTGCGCGGCACCGACGACGGCAAGGCCATGGCCGAGGTGGTCTGGGCGGCGTTCGCCGCGCACGATCTCCCCGAGGGCGTGGAGCCCACGCTCGACGCCGACGCCACCTACGACCCGGTGAACTTCTCGTTCCCGCACGGCACCCACCTGTGCGCCGTCGAGGTCGACACCGAGACCGGCCAGGTGTCGATGCGCAGGTACGTGGCGGTCGACGACATCGGCACCATCGTCAACCCGCTGATCGTCGAGGGCCAGGTGCACGGCGGGCTGGTGCAGGGCATCGCGCAGGCGCTCTGGGAGGAGGCCGTCTACGACGACGCCGGCACCCTGGTCAGCGGCTCGTTCGT
>JBOFLR010000048.1:0-2249 GCA_051657965.1 Dermatophilaceae bacterium | reverse complement strand
GGCTGGCCGGCGGCGGGGAACACCACCGAGCTGGGCACCAAGGGCGCGGTCCCGGCGCCGGGGGTGTCGTTGGTCAGAAGCGGCACCGTGACCGGGGTGTCGTTCGGGGTGGTGGCGGTGTCGTCGACCGCGTTCGGCGTCACCGGGGTGACGGTGATCGTCAGGGTCGACGTCGTGGTCAGGGATGCCGTGTTGGCCACCCGGTAGGCGACCGGTGAGGCGATGCCGGTGAACGTGGGCACGGGGTCGAACGTGATCGTGCCGGTGGTCGGGTTCACGGTGTAGGTGCCCTGGCCGGGGACGGTCAGGGTCTTCCCGTCGGGGGAGACGGTGGCGCCGGCGGGCTGGCCGGTGGTCGGGAAGAACACCGTGGTCGGGTCCAGCGGCGCGCCGCCGCCGGAGTCGTTCGCGAGCACGGTGGTCGTCACGGGCACGTCCTGGGGCGTGCTTCCGGTGTCGGGGCTGGCCGACGGCCCGAGCGGTGCGACCGTGATCGTGATGGTCGCGGTATCGGTGCTGGAGCCGTCGCCGGCCTGGTAGGTCACCGGAGTGGCCACGCCACTGAACGTGGGGAGCGGGTCGAAGGTCACGACGCCCGTCGTGGGGTTCGCCGTGTAGGTGCCCTGTCCCGGGACGGTGAGCGTCCTGCCGTCCGGCGAGACCGTCGCACCAGCCGGCTGACCGGTCGTCGGGAACACGACACTGGTCGGGCTGATCGGCCCGGCGGCCCCGGCGACGTCGTTGCCCAGGACCGGGACGGTCACATTCGTGTCGTTCGGCGTGCTCGCGGTGTCGTCGACCAGGGCGAGGCGACGGGTATTGGTGATGGTGCAGGTGATGGTCTGGGCGCGCCCGTTGCCGCCGGAGGTCGAGCTCGACTGGGGGATGGTGACCGTGCTGCTGGTGGAGACCACCGTCCCGTTCGCGTCGACGCATCGGGTCGTCGCGACGTAGTCGGCCAGGTTCGTGCCGGCGCCCGCGGTCTCACCGACCGTGATCGGGACGGCCTGGGTCTGGACGTCCTGGGTGACGGTCACGTCGGGCGCTGTGAGCGCGGTGTTGTTGTAGACCGACCGGAAGGTCGTACCACCGCTGTGTGGCACACCGGAGGCGAACGTGGTGCCGTTGATCTGCAGGTTGACGGTGCCCGGGTCGGTCACGGGCGCGAAGCTCTTCAGGACCCGGACGACCGGCTTGATCTCCAGGGTGTAGTCCTCGACCTCACCGGAGTCGGCGAGCCCAGTCGGGCTCTGAGCCTGAGTCGCGTTGTAGCTCAACCGGACTCGCGCATAGGTGCGGCCCGCGGTGGCGTTCGCGACGGTCCACGACAGGGTGGCGGAGGTGGCTCCGGCCGCGAAGGTCGAGCACGCCCGTTCGGCCGTGGCCCAGGTGCCGTTGCGGTCGAGGTCGAGGTAGCCGCAGACCGTCCCGGCCTGGCTGGCCCCGCCGAGCGCGACCGGCACCGAGTACGTGCTGCCGATCAGGTTGGTCGTCAGATCCGGGAAGGTGGCGACCCCGTCGTCGTCGGGGCCGTCGCCCGCCGGCGCGTTCGCGTTCGCCCCGGCGGCGACGGCGAGCCCGCCGGCGACGGTGCCGCCGTTGACCGTGGTCGAGTTCTCGCGGTCGACGGTCGAGCCGAGCCGGAGGTCGCCGACGATGTGCGACGCGGGAGCGCCGGCCTCGTAGCTCGTCGGGGCATCGCCGTGGTCCTCGTCGGCGCTGAAGGTGATGGACCAGCCGTCGCCGGAGGTCGGCGTACCGGCCGCACCGGCCCCGACGACGACCTGGGCGAGGATGTCCATTCCGAGGGTCAGCTCGGTCACCGTGCCGACCACGGGGACACTGCCGCACCCCGCGACCGCGGCGAACGTCACGCCTCCGGCGGTCACGGCGTTGCACAGGGCCGAGTTGCTGCCATTGGTGGTCTCGAACGTCGTCGCCGTTCCGGTGAGGTTCACCGCGCCGCCGGAGACCGAGCCGAAGGTCGCCCCGGCAGGAGTCGACCCGGTGAGGGTGGCCCGGGTGTGGATCGCCGAGGATGCCGTGACCACCCCACCCGTGGTCGTGGAGTTCGCGCCGCCGATGCCGGCCACGTGCAGGACCGGGTTGCGCACCGGGCGGGAGAAGGTCAGCGTCACCGTGCCGCGTCCGGCGCACACGCCGGTCGCGGGGCATCCCCCGGCGTTGACGAGGATCTGGGTCGTCGCGTTCGCCGGGTTCACGCCAGGGGAGAACATCGCCGCGGTCGC